>JAEDMB010000172.1 GCA_016303235.1 Oscillospiraceae bacterium | reverse complement strand
TCTGTAATAATTTCAACGCATCTTATTCAGGATATAGAAAAAATTCTTGATGACGTTGTAATGATTCAGTACGGTCATTTAAGAATACATGGCGGTGCGGACGATATAAGAGAACAGAAAAATATGTCAATAGACCAGCTTTTCAGGGAGGTATTCAGATGTTAGGAAAACTTATAAAGCATGAATTAAGAGCTATGCTAAATAAATTCTCACTTGTGGCAATAATATTTTTAATTGTATCGGTTATAGTAAGAATAATGACCTTATTTGAAGATGCTATGGAAGGTTCAATTTCATTTATGATGTCATTTATCTTTATTACATCTGTTTTTGTAATAGGGCTTTCAGGACTTAACTTTTTTGCACTTTTCAGCAGTGTAACGAGATTTCAGAAAAATCTTTTCGGCGATGAGGGATATTTAATGCATACCCTCCCCATTCCGTCATATTATCATATTATAACAAAATTCGTTGCAGGACTTATAACATGGATTGTATCAGTTATAATAAGTATGATAAGCGTTGTAATTGCATTTTTCGGAGTATCAGAAATAACGGGAATAGTAAAAGTAATAAGTGAATTTTTTTCATTTATAGCAAAATATCCGCTTCAGTCCTTTATGGTATTTATACTGACAACATCATCATATTGTGCATTAATATTCCTCTGTTATCTCTGTGTGTGTGTCACAAACTTCATACCAAAGGGAAAAGGTGCGGTAAATGCCTTAATGATAATCGGAGCAATCATTGTCAACAACATCATTATGTCAATAATTACGGAATTTTTAGCAAATTCAGAAATAGGCTCTGAAATAACAGCAAGCCTTATATATACAGCATATTTTGCAGTTGTTTCCGTAATATTCTTCTTTATAACAAACAGGATAATAAGCAGAAATCTTAATCTTGAATAACGTGAACAAAAGAAATATATATAACAAAAAGTCAGACGGTTTCAACCGTCTGACTCTTTTTTATTTTTGCCGTGCATGGTAATTGTACCTGCCGGACATACTTTATAACATTCACCGCAGTTAGTGCATTTGCTGTAATCGGTAACAGCATGAAATCCGACAATATGAATCGCATCATGAGGACATTTTTTCTCACACATCTTACATGCGATACAGCCATTCTGACATATTGAACGTGTAGTTTTTCCGTTATCCTCCGAGGAACATCTCACATCTACGAATTTTGAAACAGGGCGGAGCGAGAATAATCCATGAGGACATACTTTTACACATTTACCGCATGCAATGCATTTTGATTCATCAACATCGGCAATACCGTTTTTAATGGATATGCAGTCTCCCTCACATACTTTAATGCAGTCTCCGAGACCTATACACCCATACGAACACAGACCGTTACCACCGTAAAATCTGCTTGCACCGGCACATGAATTTACACCATGGAAATCAAATTTCTTTGAAGTGACATTACAGTTTCCGTTGCAGTGCATAACAGATACAACAGCCTCCTGCACTTCTGCCTCAGTACCCATAATTTCCGATACTTTTTTTACAACATCAGCACCGCCGAGTCTGCAAAGATTAGTCTGTGCATTATCCTTTACAATAGCATTGGCATAATCCTCACAGCCGGCGAATCCGCATGCACCACAGTTTGCCTGTGGTAATGATTCATTAATCTTTTCAATTCTGTCATCAGTCTTGACTGCAAATATTTTTGATACAACAGTGAGAAGTATTCCGGAAATACTTCCCAGTATTGCAAAAACGGCAACAGGTATAATATAATTCACAAAAAATCACCTCAGTCAGAATATCAGAGTCCCGAAAAAGCCATAAAGCTAAGCGATACTATTGAAGCTGATATAAGCGTTGCGGGAACTCCCTTGAAAGTTTCGGGAATATCACAGTCCTCAAGCTTGGAGCGTACCCCTGTAAAGAGTATAAGTGCAAGAGTAAATCCGACTCCTACAAAAAAAGCATTTATAACGGATTCAATAAAAGTATATCCGCTGTCAATATTTGCAAGAGTAACACCAAGTACAGCACAGTTAGTAGTTATAAGAGGAAGATATACGCCAAGAGCTTTATAAAGCGGTGGCAGAACTTTTTTCATTATTATTTCCACAAGCTGAACGAATAATGCAATAATGAGAATAAATGCAACGGTTCGGAGGTATTCAAGATTATTCGGAGCGAGAATCAAAGCATATACGGGATAGGTAACTATTGACGCACATGTCATAACGAATATAACAGCCATACCCATTCCGAGACTTGAAGAAAGCTTTTTTGATACGCCTAAAAACGGACATATTCCTTTGAATTGTGAAAGAACATAGTTGTCAGTAAGCACAGCGGAAATCATTATTGAAATAATTGAACTCATTTTTCACACTCTCCTTTATTCTGACATGCAGATGCATTGGGGCAGTTTTCACAGCCGATTTTCTGCGGAGGCTTTTTGTTGGCAAGCTTATTTACAAATGCTATTATACAGCCGAGAACGAAAAATCCGCCGGCAGGCATTATAAATACATTCATGGGTGTTATATCAAAAGGAATATTCATACCAAGCCATGAACCTGAACCGAAAATTTCCCTGAGTGAACCCATAAGGAACAGTGCAAGAGTAAATCCGAGTCCCATTCCGAGAGCGTCCATAATTGAGGGCAAAAGCTTATTTTTAGATGCGAACATTTCCGCACGTCCGAGTATAATGCAGTTTACGGTTATAAGCGAAAGGAAAGTTCCGAGACTGTCATATAAATCGGGAATAAAACCGTGAAGAAGAAATTCAACGATAGTAACGAATCCCGCAATTATAACTATATAGCATGGTAATTTGACAGATTTCGGGATTACATTTTTCAGAAGTGATATAATTATATTTGAACAGAGAAGTACAAAAGTTGTAGCAAGTCCCATTCCGAGACCGTTTACCGCCTGACCTGTTACAGCAAGAGTCGGACACATACCGAGAAGGCTTACAAGAACAGGATTCTGTTTTATAATTCCCTTTGTAAATTCCTTTAAGTTACTCACTGAAAATCACCTCTTTATTTTCGGCATAAGTTTCCATAGCAATTGAAACGGCGTTCCGCATACCCTTTGAAGAATAAGTTGCACCTGATATAATGGTATCATCAGGGAAATCAGCATTATCAAGACCGATAAATTTGCCGATATAGTCATTTGCTTCAATGCGAGTACCTATTCCGGTAGTCTCTTTAAGTGATACTATACCTATTCCGCAGATTTTTCCGTCTCCGTCAATTCCTATCAAAGCCTGAATACCGTCCTTTGAGTAGCCGTCAACGGTAATATCAAAAACAGCACGGTTATTTTCGTCAGTAATTACCTGATTAACATTTTCAAATGACTTGTCAACGGTTTTATAATCAGCCTCACCGAAAACTTCAACAAGACTTTTGCTTAACTTTTCCTCCTGAGCCTGTGC
>JAEDMB010000171.1 GCA_016303235.1 Oscillospiraceae bacterium | reverse complement strand
GCTGAAAAAATGAGAGCCAAAGGTTATTCTGAACAGGAAATAGCAGAACTTATTAATTAAAATTCAAAGGCAGTATTCAGGTACTGCCTTTTATAACGTTTCAAAGGTGCAGGAGCCGGAGAAGCGAACCATATACCATAGGCAACATTGCATAAGGAGGAGTATTATGGAGAGTGACTTTAGCCGATTTAGAAAGTTAAAGGACATCTGTGAGGTTGAAATATCACAGGAATTAAGTCCGGCTGAAAAGAAAAAAGAGTACATCAGGCAAACCGGAAGCAGTACCGCCCATATGGTCGGAGATGTTGAGGTTGAATGTGTTTACGGCAACATGAAACTCGAAAAAATGCTTGCAGATTTAATCTGCGAATAATGTGTGATGCTTGCATATTCCTTGTGCTTGGTGGTACAAATTACAAGGAGTATCAATATGGAAAAAGTCTATAAAACAGCCGTTTATCTTCGCTTGTCAAGAGATGAAGAAAACGAAAAAGAAAGCGTAAGCATTTCAAATCAGCGTAATATGCTTATGAATTTTATCGAAAGCAGAAAAGATTTGCAGTTTTCTGCCGAATATTCTGATGACGGATACAGCGGTTATAATTTTGAACGTCCGCAGTTTCAGAAAATGATTGAAGATGTCAAAAAGGGTGAAATCGAATGTATCGTTGTAAAGGATTTTTCACGCCTTGGACGTAATTTTCAAAAAACGGAGGAATATTTACAGCGTATATTTCCGGAACTCGGAGTGCGGTTTATATCTGTCGGAAATTGCTATGACAGCAACAGAGAACAGTCTGCAAGCGAACGCCTTGCGAATCCGATAATTAACCTAATGAACGAGTATCACGTTATGGAAACTTCTCAGAAAGTCCGGAACGTGCTTGAACATTACCGCAGAAACGGTAAATTTATCGGAAATCATGCTGTTTACGGTTATGTTATCAGAAATAAGCACCTTGAAGTTGACCCTGAAGTTGCTGAAACGGTTCGGAAGATTTTCAATCTGAAAATTGAGGGAATGAGCAATCAGGCAATAGCAACGTATCTTAATGATATAGGTGTAAGCTCCCCTCTTGAACACAAAATCGAAAACGGAGTACCGGTAACCGGAAAACATTTCCGCAACAGTGAAAAAGCTCTCTGGTCATCAGTCAGTGTCAGAAGAATACTTGAAAATCCTATTTATATCGGCACTCTGATACAGGGAAAAACAACATCATTAAGCTACCGTGACAGAAGAAGATTCAAAAAAGACCCGTCCGAACTGATAGCTTTTGAAAATTCCCATGAAGCAATTATTCCTGAAACTACATTTTTAATAGTTCAGGATTTGCTTTCAAGAGATACATGCAGTGGGAAAAATTTAGATAGAGTACATGTTTTTTCTGGATTTGCTTACTGTCATAATTGCGGAAAAGCTTTGTATCACCGTCACAGTGCCGGACAAGATGCTTATCTGGAATGTCGCAACAGGGAATGTCATCACAAAGGAACTGTAAAAGAAAAAATTCTTGTAAATGCTGTTTTTGAAACACTTAAAAAGCATATGGAAATAGTTCTGAACTATTCTGAACCGGTTATAAAATCTGATTTCATAAACAATCTGAACCTTACAAGTATAGAATTGAAAACGCTTGAAAATCAGGTTTCACAGCTGAAAGAATCACAGAAAAATCTTGATATTCAAAAAGAAAACAGCATAATTTCCGAACAGGATTATACTGAAATGTATGATTTTTACAGTGCAAAAATAAAAAAAGCCGAAATTGAAGCGGAAGAAATCAGATGTCAGAAAATTCATCTGCTGGAATGTGCTGATGAAATCCGGAATCAGTATGAAAAATACTTCAACGCAACAGAGCTTACCCGAAGTATGGTTGCAACTTTCATAGAAAAAATCGAAGTATTCAGCAAAACGAAGATTAAAATTTATTTCAGATATGAAGATATTTTCAAAACGGACGGTGTAGCAAATGGCTCGTAAATCACGAAAAAATCAGATAAATACTTCTGAAGAAATAAAATTCAAGGTTTATAAAACAGCTATTTATGCACGTTTATCAAAGGAAAATCGTCAGGGAGAAACAATTGAAAATCAGATTGAAGAAATAAAAGATTACATAAAAAGCAGACATATTTTTGAACTTAAAGGTATTTATGCGGACAACGGTTACAGCGGAACGAATTTCCAGCGACCTGAATTTGAAAGGCTTATGGAAGATGTGAGAAATCAGAAGATTGACTGCATAATCGTAAGAGATTTAAGCCGTTTTGCAAGAGAGCATATAGGTGCGGAGGATTATCTTAACAATATCTTTCCATTTCTTGGAGTGCGGTTTATAGCTATAAACGATGGTTATGACAATCTTAATCTTGAACCGCAGGAATATTTTTTGGCATCATTCAAAAACCTTGCTCATGCGTATTTCGCACAGGAAACATCAAGAAAAGTAAGTATGGCAAAAAGAACCTTGCAGGAACAGGGAAAATTTATCGGTTCTAAGCCGTCATTCGGTTACAGGCGTGACCCTGATGACAAGCACAAACTTATAATCAATGAAGAAGAAGCTGTAATTGTTCGTGAAATATTTGAGAGAGTTGCCAACGGTGAAACTACTAATCAGATATGCAAGGATTTCAATCAGCGTGAAAAAGTTAGCCATGTCTGGAAAGTTAACAGTATATGCAATATTCTGAAAAAAGAAATATATAAAGGAACTTTGGTACAGCATGTACACTCTGAATCTCTGTATGAAAATAAAAAAAAGCACAAAGTTCCAGAAAATGAGCAAATCCGCTTTGAAAATGCAGTTCCGGCAATTGTAAGTCCTGAACTTTGGGAAAAGGCACGAAATATTATTGCCGAAAGACAGAGAAAAAAGCATGAGGGAATACCTGAAAATCCGTATAAAAATCTTGTTTTCTGCGGTAAATGCGGTAAAAAAATTTCCTGTGGATTTCAGCGTAAAATTTCAGATATTACATTTTATTGTAAATGTTGCAAGGGTATATATTCAAGAGGAGAATATCTCAGCAGAATGGTGCGAAATCACCTTAAACTACCTGAAAATACGGAAATAACAAAGAATTTTCTTAATGAAAAATTTGAAAAGATTCTTGTTTTTGACGGAAAAAATATCGTCTTTACTGACAAGGACGGTGAACAGAAGTGACAATCGCCTGTTATGCCCGAAAGTCAAACGATAAAGAAAATGACAGCATAGAAAATCAGATTGCCATAATGAATAGCTACATAAACAGTCAGAAGGATTTTCAGGGTGCTGAAATAATTCAGTTTACTGATAACGGATTCAGCGGAATTGACCTGAACCGTGATGCATTTCAGGAACTCCTTTCAAAAGTAAGAATGCGTGAAATTGATGTAGTAATTGTCAAGGATTTTTCACGTCTCGGAAGAAATTATCTTGATGTATGCAAGCTGACAGACAGCATATT
>JAEDMB010000170.1 GCA_016303235.1 Oscillospiraceae bacterium | reverse complement strand
AAAACTTGATTTTTACTTGACTTTAAATCTTTTAAAGGCTAAAATAATATTAAGATTAATATAAGGGAGTGAAAATATATGATATATATTACCGGAGACATACACTGTTCAGCAGAACCAATTTATGAACTCTATGAAAAATATCAGCCGAAAGCAGAAGATATTATAGTAATTCTCGGAGATGTGGGCGTTAATTATACAGGCAGACTTCAGGACAGAATACTTAAAGAAAATTTATCCGCATTGAAATCTGTTTTCTTCTGTATTCATGGAAATCACGAAAACCGTCCGCAGAATATCGGAACATACAGGGAGAAAAACTGGAACGGCGGAAGAGTTCTTTATGAGGAAGATTTTCCGAATATTCTTTTCCCCGTTGACGGTGATATTTTTGAACTTGATAACAAAAAATGCCTTGTAATCGGCGGAGCATACAGTGTTGACAAGTTATACCGTATCAGAATGGGATATAACTGGTGGCCTGATGAACAGCCAAGTCCGGCAATAAAGGAATATGTCGAAAAACAGATAAAAAGCAGTAAAACAGATGTTGTATTCTCTCATACCTGTCCTTTTAAGTATATTCCGACTGAATGTTTTCTGCCGTCAATAGACCAGTCGAAAGTTGATAACAGTACGGAAAAATGGCTTGATAAAATAGAAGAATCCATTGATTATAAAGCGTGGTATGCGGGACACTGGCATATAAACAAGCGTATAGACAAAATGCATTTTTTACTGCATGATGTCGAAATTCTTTAATATTACGGAGATGATTGAATGAAAATAAGCAAACTGGCAATAGTTTTTTCGGCAGTATCTGTATTAGCTTTTCCGTTAAATGTCAGTGCAAATGAAATATCAGATTCCTTTACAGTTAAAGGCGATGTAAATGCTGACGGTGAATTTAATGTTGCAGATGTTATAGCATTGCAGAAATGGTTGCTGAATGATGAAACGGCGTTGAAAGACTGGAAAGCAGGTGACTTTTCAGATGATGATAAGCTCAATGTATCTGACCTCTGTATGATGAAAAGCAGATTGATTAATAATAAGCCACAGAATAACATTCACGTAACAAATGTTGAAGAATTGTTTACTGCTTTAAGAAATGCCAGAGCCGGAGATATAATTGAAGTTGAATCAGGAATATATGACTATACAACATATCAGGGAGCGAATAAATTTGATACAAGTGCAGAGGGGACGGAATATGCTCCGATAACGCTGAAAGCTGTTGACCCCGACAATCCGCCTGTACTGACCGGAAACAATACCGCAAACGGATATGTTCTCCATATTACGGGAGATTACTGGATTGTTGAAAATATCTGCTTTACTAATTCTCAGAAAGGAATTGTACTTGATAATTCCAATAATACAATTATAAGGAACTGCGAAGTTTATAATACCGGTTCTGAAGCAATTGCTGTCCGTGACGGAAGTTCATACTGTACAATTGAAAAATGCAGTATACACGATACCGGAAAAAATTCTCCCGGCTACGGCGAGGGCGTATATATCGGAAGTGCAAAGTCAACAACCGGATTTGACTATAAATGCGATTACAATACAGTAAAGGACTGTGTTTTTAAAAATGTTACGGCAGAACATATTGATGTCAAGGAATATACTACCGGAACGGAAATCTGTGGCTGTACATTCTACGGTGACGGTATGACCGGCGAAAACTATGCAGGCAGTTTTATAGATATTAAAGGAAATAATGTTAATGTACATCACAACACCGGCTACCGCAACGAAAATAAAAAAATAGTTTCTGCATTTGAACTTCATGAACAGGTTGAAGGCTGGGGTTATCACTGTACTTTTACAGATAATATACTTTATATGAATCAGCCTTACGGTGCAGAGGATACAAGCCGTAGAATGTATGTTGTTGACGGCTGGTACAGTGATTTTTCAGTTAAAAACAATCAGGTTGATTACGGAAACGGTCTTGTACCTGCTGACAGCTGGGAGTTTTATAATTCAGATTACGTAACATATCTTGACTGACTTTATAGTATAAAAACGGCTGTCATTACAACAGCCGTTAATTTTTTATCTGTAAAAATTCTGCATTTTTTCTATCTCCTGTTTCATTTCGTCAGCAAGGCTCTGCGGTGACAATACTTTTACCCACGAACCCTGTGAAAGAAGATACATAATAATTCCTCTGCCCTGATTTACTTCTGCTTCGATTATGCTTTTGTTTCCGTTTTTCTCAACTACCTTTGCAGTCGGAAGGCGGTCAAGAACTGCCTGAAGGGATAATCCGGAAAATTCAAATCGTATTTTAACATTTTTCCCCGGAAACATAAACTGATTTTTTTCACGCAAATCGCCTTCGTCAAAATCATATTTTTTCTCCAGCTGAAATTTTTCACGGTGTTCCGTAATTGATGAAATCCTGTCAATTCTGAAATACACCGGTTTGTATTCAGTGTCATCTGACATATAAGCTATCATATAGAAATAATATTCGCTGAACATAACCGATACAGGCTTGATTTTATGCTTGACTTCATCACGGTTCATTTTATAATATGTTATAGTAATAGTATGCTTTTCCTCAATTGAACGGATAATTTTCCATAGATTATCAATAACGCTGTGACAGTCGGATTTTACTTCGTGATAGTGATATATTTCTTTTCTTATAATATTTTCAAGCATTGTCCTGTCCTGAATGGTTGTGAATTTTTTCAGCTTTGAAATAAGTGTCAGGACTTCTTCCTTGTTCAGGGCACGGCTACCCAGAATTATTTTTACAAGTGAGAAAAGTTCCTTGTTTTTCAGAAATTCATCACTGTTCAGTATGTATGCCTTATCTTTATAGGAATATGCAAGCTCTGCATTCTGCATAAGCTCACGGTGTTCGGAAAGAAAATTCTGAATTTCAGTAATATCACGGCTTATGCTTTTTTTTGATACTTGATATTCAACAGCAAGCTTTTTGACTGAAATCATTTCACCCTTTAATGCACGGAAAAAAATTTCAAGCAGACGTTCATTTTTCTGATGTTCCATATTTTTTATAAGACCTCCCTTTTTGTCTTATATTATATCAGACACCAGGGACAAATGTATGTCTCTTTGAAAAACTTCTGTATTTTGCATAAAATTTTTATAAATTTTCTGAACATTTTGTATTCAATAAAAACTCCCTCGCCTGATTTATGATAATCGTCTACAAGTTTTGTTTAATATATATAACTGATAAATATTGCAAAATTGCCTTGACTGGATATGCTTTTTGTGTTAAAATACATAAAGAAAATTTGTACATTAATTATTTTTACGGAAAGAAAGAAATCATATGGACAAAATAATATCTCTGTTTCCGGCTAAAAGTTGCAGAAATAATAGCATGATGTGGTTGCCTTTCAAGGTACATTCATATGATACTGCAAATATTATTGAACGCCTTTTTAACAAATGGATTCCGGATTCTTTAAGAATTTATATATC
>JAEDMB010000001.1 GCA_016303235.1 Oscillospiraceae bacterium | reverse complement strand
GGCTTTGACGGAGCTTTCCAGTATTTTTTTTGTGAAAAGCTTTTTCCGCCGTCAAAGCTTATATCTGATATTTCCGGCTCTGTTTCGATATATTCACGATAATTTTTTTCTTCCATAGCTGATTAATCCTTTATTTTAAATTCTTCCGGAATATCATATCTGTCACGCCAGCTGTTATCAACATAGCTAAGCGAAATGCTTTTAATAATTTCCTCATACTCTTTCTGACGCTTTCCGGAACAGTCGCAGAATAATATAATATGCGTATGAGTTAAATTTCCTTTGAATATTATAGCTGTACCGTTTATTTTTCCGTTTTCTCCGTGTGCCTTGAAACTTGCTTTTAAAGCAGTTTTTTCTTCGGGAGATTTCGGGGAATTTGTATTGTCAACGCTGATTTTAATTTCTTCTGATTTTTTTACAGTTACATTGTCATAAAGCTCTGAAATAAATTCCTTAAGGTCAATTTTTTCGGGTTCTTCAAGCTGTTCACGGAAAACTATTTCATCACCGCTTGAATCATCGGGCTTGAATTTCAGAATTTCTTTCACATGAAATCCGACAAACATTCTGTTTTCAGGTTCATTCCCCATAAATTCAGTTTTAACAAGCGAATATCCGAGTTCATCGTTACCGCTACGGAAATATTTTTCCGGAATATAATTTTCCGGTATAGAAACATACATAGTATTTGCATCGAAAATATATTCAACGGAAGTGCCGGAGGAAACTATTGACGATGATTCTGAAACTGCCTTGTAAATTCCGACAGCTCCGCCCGTTGCAACCGCAACCGCAATACTTCCGGCAATTATCTTTTTTGATATTAATGATGTTGTTTTTCCGATTGCTGTCGCCGAAGATACTGCCGATACCGCAAAAGTATGCGATTTCAGAACAGCCGAAATAATAACGGCAGTTCCGCCGAGTCTGATTCCGTTCTTAACAAGCTCCTCACGGAGAATTTTTCTGCTGTGATAAAGGCGTGTTTTAACTGTACCCTGCGGACAGTCAAGCTTTTCCGCAATATCCGATATTTCCATATCATCGTAATAATACATAATAACGGTAAGTCTCTGAGGTTCGGAAAGCTTTTCGGAAATCGCTTTTGAAAGTATTCTGTTCACTTCATTTTTTTCGGAAATATTTTCAGGACCTAAGAGTTCATCTTCCGGAATTATATCTGTATTTTCATCAGTAAAAAGCTGTGGCTTTTCGTCTCTGATTTTATTGTAAAACTTGTGCAGTGCTATTGTATGCAACCACCCTTTGAAATTTTTGTCATACTTATACTGTTCAATCTTCTGAAAAGCCGTAAGATATGTATCCTGCACCAAATCTTCCGCATCGTGCTGATTCCCGCAGAGCTGAACGCAGTAATATAAAAGCTCATTCACCGTTGATTTATAAAGCTTGTCCATAGCCTTACGGTTTCCCTTTTTAGCCTGTGAAATTATATAATTCATATTTAAAAAAATCCTTTCAGAATTTTATATTCTGCTATTGCAACACAAAAAACACCGTTTTGGTTCAACGTTTTTATGACGGTTTTTAATGACTTATTTTAATACTGTTTGTTAAAAGCTCCGAATTTATACGCAAAGTATTTACAAATTTTATATACAGTGATATAATTTCAGTATCATATAAACAAAAGGAGCGATATTCTTTGAAATCTTTATTTAAAAAAGCATGTACGCTTGTTACTGCCGTAACATTTTCATTATGTGCCGTACCATTTCAGACCGGAAATATTATAAATTCAGTTATGGCTGAAGATGATACCTCACTTGTAACCGAAAGCGGTCTTTATTATGAAATAAACAACGGAGAAATTACTATTACCGACTGTGACGACACTTTAACGGATATTGTAATACCTTCCGAAATCGACGGAATACCCGTTACAACAATCGGTGAAAGGGCTTTTGAATGGAAAAGTCAGCTACATACCGTAGTAATTTCAGAGGGAATAAAAAGAATCGAATACTGTGGATTTGCAGGCTGTCGCTTTATGACTTCCATACAGCTCCCACAGTCTCTTGAATACATCGGAGAGGCAGGATTTGACTGCTGTGACAGTCTGAAAGCTATCGAAATTCCTCCGAAAGTAACCGTAATTAACAAGTATACATTCAGACAGTGTGGCTTTGAACAGCTTGAAATTCCCGAAACTGTTACCTCAATAAGAGAATACGCTTTTACAGGCTGTTGGGAACTGCTTGAAGTTTCAATTCCGGACAGTATAAGCGTTATAGAAAAAGAAGCTTTTTCATCCTGCAATATGCTCCAGTATGTAATAATTCCCTATGGTGTTACAAGAATAGAGGAATCCGCATTTGCAAGATGTCAGTGTCTTAAAGCGGTATTTCTTCCCGAAAGTCTTTCATATATCGGAAAAGAGGCTTTTGATTACTGCCGTGCATTAAAGGAAATTGAACTTCCCGAATCACTTTCCGTAATAGGTGACAGTGCATTACACGATACAGGAATTACACAGATTAAGATTCCGGAAAATCTCCGTTATCTCGGATATAATGCACTTCCTCAGAATATAACTCCCGAAGTTGCAGACGGTGTAAAATATGTTGACAACTGGGTAACAGGATACAGCGGAGATAAAGACACAAAAAGCATTACAGTCCGTGAGGGAACTGTCGGAATTGCAGGCAGTGCTTTTATACTTTCATATGGAGGAGAAATAAATATTCCGTCAACTGTCAGATATATCGGAAACAAGGCTTTCAATAGTGCTTATTATGATGTAAGCAGTCTGAATGTATCGGCAGACAGTAAATATTTCTGTTCTTCAGACGGTATTTTATACAGCAAGGATATGACACAGCTTGTATGCTATCCAGCGGGAAAAACCGATGAAACTTTTAATATTCCCGAAACCGTTACGGAAATATCAGATTACGCTTTCTATGAAAATGAAAATCTGAAATCAGTAAATATTCCGGATTCCGTTGAATATATCGGTGACTATGCATTTTCACTGTGCAAAGGTCTGACAGAAATAATTCTTCCCGAAAATTTAAACGAAATCGGGGAAGGTGCATTTCAGAGCTGTAAGGGACTCGGAGATAACTATAAGCTTGATATTCCCGACAGTGTAACGAAAATCGGTGCAAACGCTTTTGCAAATTCGGGTATGTACAAAACATACTACACGGAAAACAACAGCAATATTGATATGGTTGATGACTGGATTGTATGCGGAGATGATTTTTTCCCGTCACAGAATGTCAATTTAAATGCAAGAGGTATCGCTGACGGAGCATACAAGGACAGGCAGATTACTGACATTATTCTGCCCGATACAGTGGAATATATAGGCGACTCCGCATTTAAGGACTGCCGTCTTCTTGAAAATATTACACTTCCCGCAAATCTTATTGCAATCGATGACAGTGCATTTTTAGGCTGTATCGCACTTGAAACACCGTCAGTTCCAGAAAGCGTTGTGCATATCGGTGCATATGCCTTTGAATACTGCGAAAATGCAATTGAAAATATTGACGGTATAAAATACGTTGATAACTGGTCAGTCGGTTCGGATTACAATTTAAAATCAGCTGTTCTGCGTGAGGGAACAAGAGGTCTTGCAGAATTTGCACTTGCAGGCTGTACGGAGCTTGAATCACTTGAACTTCCGGAAAGTCTGTGCTTTATAAATGATGAGGCTTTTGAATTCTGCATAGCTCTTAAAAATGTAAATCTTCCGGAAAGTCTGCTTGCAATTGATATTGGTGCATTTGCTTACTGCACAGAACTTGAGGAAATTACAATTCCTGAAAACGTTGTATATATTGATTATGCATCATTCGTTTACTGCGAAAAGCTTAATAAAATTACTTTTATGAATCCCGAAACGCTTATATATCCCAATCCCGAGACAATAGCTCCGAGTGCAGTTATTTACGGATATAACGATTCCTTTGCGAAAAAATATGCGGAACTCTTTGAACGTGAATTTGTACCGCTTGACGGAGTTTCAGAAGAAATTACGGGTGACGCAAATCTTGACGGAAATATTGATGTTGCCGATGTTGTAGCAATTTCCGCATATGTTGCAAATCCCGAAATAAACAGCCTTTCGGAACAGTGCATTATTAACGCTGATGTTCACGACAAGGGAAACGGTCTTAATGCAAATGACGCACTTGCAATTCAGCAGTATCTTGCAAATATTATAACCTCTCTGCCGGTGTAAAAAAATCCTGAATTTTAAAAACGGTTTGCGGAAAATTTCCGCAAACCGCCTTTTTTTAATCTTATGGGCGAAGTCTGTCTCTGTCTCTTGGGAATGCCGTAGCTTTCTTGATGTTGTCAAGTCCGAGAAGATTCTGAACGATACGTTCCAGACCGAGTCCCATTCCGCCGTGCGGTGGCATACCGTATTTGTGCATAGTGAGATAGTCCTCGAAATCGTCAACGTTCATTCCACGGGATTTCATTTTTGCAACCTGCATTTCGTAATCGTGGATACGCTGTCCGCCTGTTGTTACCTCAAGACCATTGAGAAGCATATCATAGCTGAGTGTGAAGTTCTTGTCTTCGGGGTCGTCCATAGCATAGAAAGGTCTCTTGATAGACGGATAATGTGTAACGAAAACGATAGGGCAGTTATGCTCTTTGAGGAAGTATTCTCCGAGCCACTTTTCTTCTTCGGGAGCGAAATCGGGTTCATTAAGAGCCTTGATTCCTACTTCACCGGGGTGAGCCTCTGCAAAAAGTTTTTTAGCGTCCATAAATCTGATTTTAGGGAACTTTGTAAGTTCGGGGAGCTTGTTTCCACGTCCGAGGAACATTTCAAGTTCAGCGGAATACTGTTCGTTAAGAGTTCTGAACATAAATACAAACATTCTTGCTTCCAAGTCCATTAAATCCTCAAAGGAATCGATAAATCCCATTTCGAGGTCAAGACCCTGAAATTCGTTGATGTGTCTGTTTGTACTGAATTTTTCCGCACGGAATACAGGGCCTACTGTATAGGCTTTCTGGAAAACTCCGACCATAATCTGCTTGTACATCTGCGGACTCTGATTGAGGTATGCTTTTCTGCCGAAATAGTCAACTTCAAACATATCAGCTCCGCCCTCTGCACCTGATTCAACCATTTTCGGCGGAACAAATTCAGTGAATCCTTCCTGACGGAGAAATTCTCTGAATGAATACATAACGCCGTCACATACACGCATTATCGCACGTATCTTAGGATTTCTGAGTGCAATTACTCTGTTGTCAAGAAGTGTATTGAGGTTAAGCTTGTCAATTTTGCGGTCATTGCTTACTTCAACAGGAAGAACCGCTGCACGTCCTGAAATGCGTTTCATATCATCAATGCGGACATCAAAACCGAGTCTGCTTCTTTCCTCTGCGATAATTGTACCGTCAATGATTACACATTCCTCACAGCTGAAATCCTTGAACTTTTCGGAATCAATATTGCTTTTGCCGTCCTCCCATACGCACTGGAATACCATTCTTGAAGTACGGATATTTACGAACGCAAAACCGCTCATTTCTTTTATACGGTGAATAGTACCCTTGAGAGTTACCTTGTCGCCGTCCTTGATAGTACCTTTCTGAAAGCCGTCAATAACATATGCTATATCAGTGGTATCAGTTTTTCTTTCGTAATCGAGAAAATCCATTGTAAATTAATCCTCCTTTAAATTTTCAAGGGCATTGTTTACAGCCTTTCCGACTGATGCCGGATTTGCCTTGCCCTTAAGCTGTTTCATAACCTGACCGATAAAGAATCCGGTAATCTTTGTCTGACCGCTCTTATACTGTTCAACAGCCTTCGGATTTGCAGAAATTATATTCTGAACAGTTTTTTCGATAAGCTCTGTATCGTCAACCTGTTCAAGTTCGTTATCCTTGATGAATTTTTCGATATCGAAATTTTCATCGCCAAAGAACATATTTTCAAATACAGTTTTTCCGACCTGTTTATTAATTCTGCCAGCCTTGACGATATTTACAAACTGTGCAAACTTTTCGGGAGCAAGCTTTATATCTTCGGGCTGAACGTTTCTTTCATTCATAAAGTAGAGAATCTGTGTCATAAACCAGTAGCGGACTTCTGACGGGTCACCGCAAAGCTCAACAGTTTTTTCAAAGAGCTGTGCGAAATACTTTGAACCTGCAATAATTCCTGCATCTTCTTCGGAAAGTCCGAAATCAGATATATAACGATTTGCCTTTGCATCGGCAAATTCGGGACAGATGTCAATATAGTGCTGAATTTCTTCTTCCGAAATGCTTACGGGAGGAATATCAGGTTCGGGGAAGTATCTGTAATCCTGTGCATTTTCCTTTGAACGCATTGCAAAAGTTTTACCCTTGTTTTCGTCCCAGCGTCTTGTTTCCTGAATTACTCTTTCACCGCTTTCAAGAAGTGCAATCTGTCTCTTTGATTCAAATGCAATAGCACGTTCGATTGACTTGAAAGAGTTGATATTTTTCATTTCGGTACGAGTACCAAATTCCTTGCTACCTTTCGGACGTACTGAAAGGTTTACATCGGCACGCATTGAACCCTGTTCCATTTTGCAGTCGGAAATTCCGAGATATTCAAAAGTACTCTTTAATTTCGCAAGATATGCAATAACTTCCTCTGTTTCACGGAAATCCGGTTCAGATACGATTTCAATAAGCGGAACTCCGCAACGGTTATAATCGGGATATGTTGCATCACCGAACATTGAGTGAACAAGCTTTCCGGCATCTTCTTCCATGTGGATTTCATGAATACGGATTGTGACATCTTTTCCGGATTTTGTTTTCAAATCAACGTGACCGTTCTGTGCAAACGGAAGATAAAGCTGTGAAATCTGATAAGCCTTAGGAAGGTCGGGATAGAAGTAATTTTTACGGTCAAATTTATTGTATCTTGTAATGTCGCAGTTAAGTGCAAGACCGGCTCTCACGGCATATTCAAGCACCTGCTTGTTGAGTATAGGGAGAGTTCCGGGCATACCTGTACAAACCGGACAGCAATGTGTATTAGGAGCTCCTCCGAATTCAGTACTGCAAGAACAGAATATTTTGGTTTTTGTAGCAAGTTCAACGTGAACTTCCAGACCCATAACAATTTCCCAATCCATTTTACTTCACCTCCTGTTTGTGATAGTCAGTCATCTGCTGATAAGCGTATGCAGTATTGAGAACCTTTGTATCCGCAAGAGCCTGACCTATAAGCTGTACACCTATCGGCATACCGTTCTTATCGAATCCGCACGGCATTGAAATTCCGGGGAGACCTGCTATATTTGCCGAAACTGTAAAGACATCAGAGAGATACATAGCAAGCGGATTGCTTAAACTCTTTCCGATTTCGGGAGCAGTTGTAGGAGCTGTCGGGCAGAGAATCAAATCATATTTTGAGAAAATTTCATCAAAATTCTTTTTGATAACGGCTTTTACTTTAAGAGCCTTTCTGTAATATGCGTCATAATATCCGCTTGAAAGAACGAAAGTTCCGAGAAGTATACGCTTTTTGACTTCCTTTCCGAATCCCTCGCTTCTTGTAGCGTTATACATATCAACAAGACTGCTGTAATTTTCGGAACGGAATCCGTATTTTACACCGTCAAATCTTGAGAGATTGGAGCTTGCCTCGGCAGTAGCAATAATATAGTATGCCGGAATAGCATATTCAGCAAAAGGAAGTGAAATTTCTTCAACAACAGCTCCCGCTTTTTCGAGAACTTCCGCAACTTTTCTTGTTTTTTCGGCTACTTCGGAATCAAGTCCCTTATTGTTATACCATTCTTTCGGGATACCGATTTTAATTCCCTTTATATCGCCTGTAAGTGATGAAAGATATTTCGGGTAATCAATATCAAGTGAAGTGCCGTCCATAGAATCCTTACCGCTGATAATATCCATAATTGAGGCACAGTCTGATGCATCTTTTCCGATAGGTCCAATCTGGTCGAGAGATGACGCATAGGCAATAAGTCCGAAACGTGAAACTGTTCCGTATGTGGGCTTGAATCCTGTTACACCGCAGTATGATGCCGGTTGACGTATTGAACCGCCCGTGTCTGAACCGAGTGTTACAAGTGACATTTTTCCGGCTACTGAAGATGCAGAACCGCCCGAAGAACCTCCGGTTACCTTATTCAAATCCCAGGGATTATGAACTGCACCGTAATATGAAGTTTCGGAAGTACTTCCCATTGCAAATTCGTCCATATTAAGCTTGCCGACAGTAATCATACCGGCATTATTAAGCTTTTCCATAACAGTAGCATTGTATACGGGAGTAAAATCTCCGAGAATACGTGATGCACAAGTAGTTTTTATACCCTTTGTACAGATATTATCCTTAATTGCAATCGGTACACCTGCAAGAGGTGAAGTTAATTCACCTGATTCAATTTTTTTCTGAACTTCTTCCGCCTGTGCGAGAGCTTTTTCACGGCATATAGTAATATATGCATTAATTTTATCGTTTTTTGATTCAGCGGAATCAAGAACCTGCTTTGTTGCCTCAACAGCGGTAATTTTACCGTCTCTGATAGCCTTTCCTGTTTCCAGAGCAGTCATGCTGAAAATATCCAAAGCCTTTCCTCCTTTTTAATCGACAGTTTTGGGAACGATAAATGCCTCTTCCGTATGTGCGGGAGCATTTTTCAAAATTTCCTCACGCTCATAGGAATCCCTGACTTCATCATCTCTCATAACGTTGGTGATATTGAAAATATGTGAAAGGGGTTCGATATTTTCAGTATCAAGCTGATTGAGAATGTCCATATAGTTTACAATTTCGCTCATCTGCGACTGCATTTCACTGATTTCATTTTCATCGAGCTTAATTCGGCTGAGATTTGCAACGTATGAAACCAGTTCATTTGTAATCTGCATAAAAAAACCTCCTTAAAGATTTGTATAAAGCAAAAAGGAAGTCAGTTTCTCCCCGTCTGCTTGTGACAGGGACGAAATGACTTCCGCGGTACCACCCTTATTGATTCCCGAAAAATATTAACAAACAGGAATCCGCTTTTTTCAACAGGAATAACGTTTCCCCGAACGGACAGTTCTAATAGGCATTTTAATAAAAAATACTTTTCTTCTGCCGGCTCTCGGACGTTCATAAGCTCCTGACTGAATACCGCATTTTCAGCGACAGCGGTTCTCTGTAAATCAGTATTAAAAGGAGTTATTCTCCGGTCAACGCCTTTAGAATAATAATATCACGTTTTTATCCTGTTGTCAAGAGTTTTTTATAAAAATTTATTAAGCGGGGAGATTTGTGACAATGCCTGCAAGATACTGCTGAATTATGAGAGCATCATTTGCATTTATGCCGTTTCCGGTGTTGTGAACATCGGCATTTTTTATTCCTTTTTCAGAAACAGGGTTATTGTTTGAATCTCCTACATAAGATGCTATTGTAACAACATCGGCAATATCAACGTTTCCGTCACAGTTTGCATCACCGTAAACTATATTATCAGCAGGAGCTGTTGTAACAGGTACAGTAGTTGTTGTTGTTACAGTTGTGGGAGCAGGTGTAGTTGCCTTTGTTGTTGAAGTTGTTGTTACAGGCTTTGCAGTAGTTGTTGTAGTTGTAGTTGTAGTTGTAGTCGTGGTTGTTGTTGTTGTTGTCGTAGTTGTTGTAGTTACAACGGGAGGAGCTTCCGTTAAAGTACCCTCAACGGCTACTATAAATTCATCGATATAGAAATTTTCTGTTCCGGATTCTGTTTCGATATATACCTTGATATCTGATGCACCCTCCGGAATCTGATATGCTGTATTGATAAGCTGTGCATAGTATCCTTTAGTTGCAGTTACAGACGCTATTCTTGAATATTTTGTGTCGCCGTTTGAATCGGTATACTGGAGAGTCATAGCAAAATTCTTTGTTTCGTCACCTTCAAGGTATATTACATCTGCACTGAAACTGAATTTTTTAGACGGAGCGAATACTGATGAATCAAGAGTTCTTTCCGCACCGTTCCAAGCGGAGGCACGTTCCTGAACGAGAAGTGCATTAGTACCCTTGTAAGGAGTTCTTCCGCTGAGGAGTATTGAAGAACTTCCGTGACCTGACCAGTTATCTGCACCTTCTTCAAAAGTATCATGTATATAGTATCCGTTTTCATCAGGTTTAACAGGTTCAACAGGATTTGTCGGTTCAGTTGAAGGAGCGCTTCCGTCAAGAGTTACAACAAATGTTGATACGCTTTCAGCAGGGAGCTGTGCGAAAAAGCTGTTATTTGTGTATGCAAGATTTTCAGTGAGAGCAAGATTTTCATTTGCAGAAGTTCTGTATCTGTCAACATCTGAAATATTCACGCCATCAATAGCGAAATTCTGTGCATAACCTTCAGTACCTTTATTTACAGCTACTATTGTAACCTGATTATTATTGTTTTTATATGCTGAAACATATACATTATCGGCAGGCTGTTCAGTAGCATCAATTCTGACAGAACCGGGGCGTACGAATTTTGAATACTGTGCCATACAGTAGCCACGCTTACTGATTTTACCGTCTTCAGTCATCAGGCCATAGCTTCTGCGGATATACCACCATGTATAAGCACTCATATTTCCCACAACCATAGCGTTGTGAATATTTTCGGAAACGTCCAGAGCTTCGGGATAGCGGTTAGCGGAATTAGCATCACTGTTAGGAACATATACTTCTGTCATCCAGATTTCTTTTCCGCAGTTTTCAAGTTCGGGGAAATCCATCCATGCTCTCTGAGTTCCGTAAAAATGAGTACCGAACAAATCACAGTTTGCCATAGCCTTAGCGTTATTCAGTATCTTTGTGTAGAATTTCTTTCCTCCGTCAGACACCCATGAAGCATTCAAAGGAGCATACTGGAAAGATTCGGGAGACATAAGCCTTGTACTTGTTATCTGGTCGCCATAGTTTGCAAGAAAATCAGTTGTTTCATCTGTTGACCAGTATGTCCATTCAGAAGCAAAATCCGGTTCATTCTGAACTGATATTGCATAAAGGTCAACGTTGTTATTCTTCATGTAAGAACCGAAATTATTGAGATGCTGTGCATATGCACCATAATTTGATTTAGGAAGGTGAAGTTTGCCGTTGCTTCCTCCGGATTCTGCAAGGTTTGCCGGTGGTTCCCAGGGAGATGCAAAAATAGTAACTCCCATTTTTGTAGCATACTGTGCTGTCGGAAGTGCTTTGTACCACTGAGTGCTGTCCGGATTAACAAACACTCTCAATACAGTAAGTCCTAACTGGTCAGCACCGTTTCCGAATGCGGTCTGTCTTTGTGATTCAGTCAAATCCTGTCCTGTCCACTCGGGGTGATTGATACCTCCGAATCCTTTGATAGTCTGATGCTGTACAGCGGGATTTACAACACATACATCAGCGGAAAAAGCATCAATATTGTGTGGCATTGCTGAAACAAAAGCAGTCATCATAATTCCGGCAGTTGTAACGGAAATAACTTTTTTCAGGCTTTTTAAAGAAAACATAAATAAACACACTCCTTATTTGTTTTTTTATAATTATATCACAATATTTTCACAATTTCAAGGGACAAAATGATTATCTGGTGGACAAAATGACTGTTTTTTTATTGACAGCAAATAATTTATATGTTATAATTATATAAAAAAGGAAGTGGTTAAAATAAAAAGGCTTCTTATAGGCGTTGTTACATCAAGAGCCGACGAACCCGAGCAAAAACATATATTCGAGGGAATTATCCGTCAGGCTCAGAAATTAAATATCGATATTGCTGTGTTTTCAAATCTTTATTCCCCTGTCGATAACAACACACCCTATCTCGTTTTCGAAAACAGAATTTATAATCTTATTGAATCAAAAAGGCTTGACGGCATTATAATAATTGCGGAATCAATTTTAAATTCAAATCTTCTTGATATGATAATATCGAAAGTCAGAAATCTTGAAATACCTTCTGCCGTCATAGGCGGAAGAATAAAAGGATTCCGCTGTTTCAACACTGACGATATAAAGGATATTGAAAATATTACAAATCATCTGATTGAAGTACATGGATTTAAAAATATTGATATAATTACCGGCTCTTATGACAATGATTTTGCTAAAAGGCGTGTTGAAGGTTACAGGAATGCTCTTGAAAGTCACGGAATAGAGTTTAAACGAGAAAAAGTTCACTATGGAAATTTCTGGACAAATTCCGGAGAAGACCTTGCCGACAATTACGCTGACGGTAAAATTCCTATGCCGGAAGCTGTTGTATGTACTAATGATTATATGGCTTTCGGACTTCTTGACAGGCTTTCCGAACGAAATATCAAAGTTCCGGAGGATATAACCGTTATAGGATATGAATATATTGAAAAAAGAATTTATCACAATCCCCTGCTTACTACATATCAGAGAAACAGGCGACAGCTTGGTGCTGATGCAGTATGCTTTCTTTATGAGAAAATAAAATCAGTTCCCTGCACTTCCGGAATTGTCTTTGATGAAGGTATTATATACGGAAACAGCTGTTCCTGCGGTACTGACTTAAATCAGATAAACTATGAATTTAAAATACTCCGAACCGAACAGGATTATAATCTTATGTATGACTTTGACCAGTTCGATAAGCGTCTTGTTGAATGTCATTCTATGGAGGATTATATTTATGCTATTGAACATTCTGCATATCTTGTCAGAAATGCTTTTAAAATATATCTCTGTCTTTATGAAAGCTGGAGCGAATCGCCTTATTTCAAATCGGAAAAAAATCAGGATACTGACCTTATGAGCTGTTATTATATAAAAACCCCTAAAAATCAGGGAATTTCCGGAAATGCCGTTACTTTTTATGACAAAAGCCTTTTTCCGGATTACGTTGCGGATAAGAATTATGCCTCCGCATTTTATTTTGCTCCGGTATTCTTTACAGAAGAAACGTTCGGATATGCAATAATTGAATACAACTGTCCGGACGGATACGACAGCATATTCAGAAAATGGATAAGAACTGTTTCAAATGCCCTTGAAACAATAAGAATGAAAAATGACATACAATATCTTCTCAGATGCCGTAATCTCTCTGAAACTTATGACACATTAACGGGACTTTACAACGAAAAGAATTTCAGAAAAGTTTTTCATATAGCATCGGAAAACAGTTCATCAGATGACGAACTTATATTTATTATGATGAAAATAAATATCTTTTCGGGAATGGACAAGACTGACCCTGACATAATAAAGGATATTGCAGACTGTCTGAAAATATTTGTAAAAAGAAAAAGCGAGTTTGCCGGAAGAATTAATGAAGATATTCTGATATTTGCAGGATATGAAAAATATCCCGAAAATACTGCCGAGACTATAAAAAACAGTTTTCTTTCCGCTGTTTTCAGAGAAAAGTCATATATGCAGAAATACGGAATAAATCATTTTGCAGTTTTCAGCACACAGAAAAAAAATCAGAATATTTCATATCATAATATTATTGATGAAGGTCTGAATGAAATCAGACGTCAGACTGACAATATAAAAAAAATCACCATACAGCCACGGTACAGTCATTATCTAAAAATAAGAAATTATATATATATGAATCCTTTTTCTGATATTTCTTCAGATAATATGTGCCGTAAGCTCTGTATAAGCGAAAGCCGTTTCCGTGCCGTTTACCGTCAGTATTTCGGAATAAGCTTTCATCAGGACTGTATTCACAGCAAAATGTATACTGCAAAATATCTTCTTTTTACAACCGATATGAATATTTCGGATATAGCACTTCAGTGCGGTTACAGTGACATCAAGTATTTTATACGTCAGTTTCATAAATATTCCGGCTGTACTCCAAGCAATTACAGAAGCATTATGAATTACAAAAATCCGGAAAGATAAATTAAAACCTTTTAACTTAATGCCTATAAAAAATTCATTAGCATTAAGAATCAAGCTTTTTATATTTAAAGTTGATTTTTCTGTTTTGCTAATGATACAATGTAACTTTATAATGATTAAATTCAAAGCATTTTACTGCATGCAATAATCTTTAAAAGTTCCCGCCATAAGCTCTATAAACCGTGCATTGGTAATCTTACAGTCAATTTTGCATGAACGATACGCAAAGTCACTGTATTTTGACATGAAGTGCCGGAAACAATCATTATTTTCCAAATCCTCCATAAATAATTTTATACAGTTCCTTATACACCGTTCAACATTGTTATAAGTACTTCCATGTCTTTCAGCTATTTCGGGGTAAATCTCTCTTGTTATGCTTGCAAAGCCCTTATTTTCAAACAGAGTAATATAAATTGCGGAGCAGGTATATTCAAAGCCGTCCAGATTATCATCAATACCCATATTCCGGACAAAAAACTGTATTCTGTTCATAGTGCTGTCTTTGTTTATACAGTCGCTTTTTATTATTATCTCCTCATATATCTTATAAAAGTCATAGGGCATATAAATGCAGGTTATATAATCCTTTTTAGCAAGATTTTCAATCCGCCAGTCTTTTCGGGGCATAAGAAGAATTAAATGTATATGTGTCTGTATGCTCTTTATCTTTTTTACAAGCCACACTATATCGCAGTAAAAAAGCTGAGCATTGCATATAAGAACGTCAGGCTTATATTTTTCAATTTTATCAAAAAGATTTTCAATATTATTACAATGATTTAAATTTCTTGCGTTGCAGTTTTTAATTTTCAGATATTTTGCAAGTTTCATTCCATAATTAAAATTCGCCTCTGCAATAAGCACGTTTATTCGTTTATCCACATCAAAATTCCTTTCAATAAACAAATCCTATAATTTCCAGTAAAGAACTATCCTTTTAAAGTTTAACATATTATTTCTGATATTTCAATTAATTATGGAAAGTTTTTGGAAAAATTTGTCGAATTGAAAGAAAAATAATTATTATGCAAATAAAAAGCTTATAAATTAACTTTTTCTGAAAAAATTTCTTATTTCTTCAAGAGTGCGTGGAGTGTAATTCATATAGGGCATTATACAGCCTACATTGTAACATTCTGCCGGAATACCTTTTTCATTCAGACCGGAAATAAATTCCCTGAAAATAGTTTCCTCATCGGTATTATGTACATGACCGTATAAAAGCACTGTATATCTGTGCTGACCGTACCAGAAAGCTATCGGATAATGCGAAAGGACTATTCTCTGACCATTGACTACAATAACCTTGTAATTTGAAATGCTTTCAAAGCACTGTTCAAGTTCCGGAGAAAATCTCTGGTCGTGATTGCCGAGAATTAAATGCTTTTTTCCTCTGAGCTGTCTTATAACATCAAGAGCCATTTCATTTTTCCATGCGAAATCGCCTAAAATATATACTTCGTCATCTGCTGATACAGCATTGTTCCAGTTGCTTATTATTGCGAAATTTTCCTCCTCAAGTGACTGAAAAGGTCTTTTGTCAAACTTTATTGCATTAAGATGACCTATATGCAAATCAGATATAAAAAATACTGCCATAAAAAAATCCTTTCTTTAAAAAATTCGGGGAACTTATGTTCCCCGATATTTATTTAATGTTTCTGAAGTGATGATACATGGATTCTGTTCAAAGCACGTTTCAGCTTTAATTCCGCACGTGACATTTCAGAATCGGTTTTCGCCTGCTTAATCTTGTTCAAAGCGTCCTCTTTTGAACGGTTAGCCCATATAACATCTATATCCTCGCCCCATTCGGAAGCAGTCGTGATTATTCTTGTAGTTTTTTCGTAGGATACTTTAAGGATTCCTCCGGCAATTGCGGAATATTTTACTTCACCGCCTGCAAGAGTTATTTTAAGAACTCCTGCCGGAAGATTTGCAACATAATTTTCGTGGCCTGCTAAAATTCCGACATCGCCCTCGGTAGTTCTGACAATGACCTGTTCAACATCGCCGTCAAAAAGAATCTTATCGGGAGTGATAACCATAAATTTAAAGGTTCTCATTACTGTTCACCCTTTTTAGCCTTTTCAACAGCCTCGTCAATAGTGCCGACAAAAAGAAAAGCAGATTCCGGCAAATCGTCATGCTTACCCTCGATAATTTCCTTGAATCCTCTGATAGTTTCCTTAATAGGAACATATTTTCCCTGCATACCTGTGAATTTTTCAGCAACAGAGAAAGGCTGTGAGAGAAATCTCTGAATTTTTCTTGCTCTCGAAACAGTCAGCTTATCCTCATCGGAAAGCTCGTCCATACCCATAATTGCAATAATATCCTGAAGTTCGGTATATCTCTGGAGTATATTCTGAACTGCCCTTGCTGTATCATAATGCTCCTGACCGACTATTTCGGGGGTAAGTATTCTTGAATTGCTTTCGAGAGGGTCGACAGCCGGATAAATTCCGAGTGATGAAATCTGTCTTGAAAGTACCGTTGTTGAATCAAGATGTGCGAATGTTGTAGCCGGTGCGGGGTCTGTAAGGTCATCAGCCGGAACGTATACAGCCTGTACTGATGTTATTGAACCCTTGTTTGTGGAAGTAATTCTTTCCTGCAATGCACCCATTTCGGTTGCAAGAGTCGGCTGATAGCCTACCGCTGACGGCATACGTCCGAGAAGTGCTGAAACCTCCGAACCTGCCTGTGTGAATCTGAATATATTATCTATAAACAGCAGAACGTCCTGATTTTCAACATCTCTGAAATATTCCGCCATAGTCAGACCGGAAAGTCCTACTCTCATTCTTGCTCCGGGGGGTTCGTTCATCTGACCGTAAACAAGTACGGTTTTATCGATAACTCCGCTTTCCTGCATTTCGTTATAAAGGTCGTTGCCTTCACGGGTACGCTCTCCTACGCCGGTAAATACTGAAATTCCTCCGTGCTGATTTGCAACGTTGTTTATAAGCTCCTGAATAAGAACCGTCTTTCCTACGCCTGCACCGCCGAAAAGTCCGATTTTACCGCCTTTAAGATACGGAGCAATAAGGTCTATAACCTTTATTCCCGTTTCAAGCACTTCGCTTGATGCGGTCTGTTCCTCATAGCTCGGAGCTTCACGGTGAATAGCCCATTTTTCTTTTGTTTCGGGAGCTGGTCTGTCGTCTATTGCCTCTCCGAGAAGATTGAAAACACGTCCGAGGGTTTCCTTTCCGACTGGCACTTTTATAGGTGAACCTGTATCGACAGCGTCCATACCTCTGACAAGTCCGTCAGTTGTACTCATAGCAATACAGCGTACAACGTCATCGCCTATATGCTGTGCAACTTCGACAGTAAGTTTCTGACTGCCGTTATTAATTTCAATAGCGTTCAGAAGTTTAGGCAGACTGTCCTTGGGAAATCTTATGTCGACAACCGCACCGATAATCTGCACGATTTTTCCGATATTCTGCATTATATTCCTCCTTGAATTATTCCTGAGCCTCTGCACCGCCGATAATTTCAGTAATTTCCTGAGTAATAGCGGACTGTCTTGCTCTGTTGTAAATAAGTGAAAGATTATCTATCATTTCTTCTGCATTGTCGGAGGCGTTTTCCATAGCATTACGCCTTGAAGCCTGTTCCGATGCAAAAGAACACACAACAGCTCCGTATATAAGACCTGCAATATATTTCGGGACAAGCTCCTCAAAAACCGCACCGGCAGAAGGTTCATAGCGTGTGACAGAATGTGAAGGCTCTCCGGCAATTCTCTCAAGAGGAATTACGCTTATATGCCTTGCCTCCTGAACTATCGGGGAAACGTAATCAGTAAAAATAAGCTCAACCCTGCCTATTGACTTATGCTTTCTGTATGAATCTATAATAATCTCTGAAATATCCATAGCCTTGTATATGCTCATATTTTCGCCGATATTTTCATAGCTCCGCAGAATCTTGTAATTATGCTTTGAAAAAAATTCAACAGCCTTTTTTCCGATTGGAATAACAACATGATTTCCGCCGGTTTCCTCCATACGGCTTAAAGCAAGCTTTATGGCATTTGAATTGTAACCGCCTGCAAGTCCTCTGTCGCCTGCTATGACAATCATAAGAGTGACATCGGAATCATTTCCCCTGACATAAGCGGAATTAAAAAATCTGTCCTCGGAGGCAATCTCACACATAGTTTCATAAACGGCATTGAAAAACGGCATAGCTGTATCAGCTTTTTCCTTGGCTTTTCTGAATTTAGATGAAGATACAAGTTGCATAGCCTTTGTAATCTGCATAGTGCTTTCAATGCTTTTGATTCGGCGTTTTATGTCTTTCATATTGCCTGAAGCCATATCAAATCACCTCACTGCTTTTTATCGGACATATATTTTTCAGCAAAGGTACTCAGAGCCTCTCTGAGCTTTGTTTCATTTTCATCTGAAAGCTGTCCGGAAGTTCTGATTGATTCGGTAATTTCAGGGTATGAAGTATCAATATATTCAAAAAGTGCGTTCTGATAATCAGAAATAAGCTTTACCGGAATATCCTTAAGATAGTTGTTTACAACGGCATAGATAATTATAACCTGATTTTCAACGGCAACAGGCTTGTTTCTGTCCTGCTTGAGAACTTCAACAATACGTTCGCCCTGTTCGAGTCTTTCCTTTGTATCCTTATCCAAATCAGAGCCGAACTGTGAGAATGACTGCAATTCACGATACTGCGAATACATAAGTTTCAGTGAACCCGAAACCTTTTTCATAGCCTTAATCTGTGCAGCACTTCCTACACGTGATACGGAGATACCAGGGTTGACAGCAGGTCTGATACCGGCATTGAAAAGGTCTGTTTCAAGGAATATCTGACCGTCTGTAATTGAAATTACATTTGTAGGGATATATGCTGAAACGTCTCCCGCCTGAGTCTCAATAATCGGAAGTGCAGTAAGAGAACCGCCTCCGTAATTTTCATTGAGAGAGCATGCACGTTCAAGAAGTCTTGAATGAAGATAGAATACATCTCCGGGGAATGCCTCACGTCCCGGCGGTCTTTTGAGAAGAAGTGAAAGCGTTCTGTATGCGACAGCGTGCTTTGACAAGTCATCATAAACGCACAGAACGTCCTGACCTTTATCAAGGAAATATTCACCTATTGCACAGCCTGCATAAGGTGCTATATACTGCAACGGTGCAAGCTCCGAAGCGGTAGCGGATACAACTATTGAATAATCCATAGCTCCCGCCTTTGTAAGAGTTTCAACAACGTTTGCAACTGTTGAACGTTTCTGACCGATTGCAACATAGATACATATAATATCCTTGCCTTTCTGATTTATTATAGTATCAAGTGCAATTGCAGTTTTACCTGTCTGACGGTCACCTATTATAAGTTCACGCTGACCTCTGCCTATCGGAATCATAGAGTCAATAGCTTTGATACCTGTCTGCAAGGGCTTATGAACTGATTTTCTTGTAATAATTCCCGATGCGATTTTCTCGATAGGAGCTGTGAGAGTGGTTCTTATAGGGCCTTTGCCGTCAATAGGCTTTCCGAGTGCATCAACTACACGTCCAATCATTTCCTCGCCGACCGGTACGGAAACAATCTGACCTGTACGCTTTACAACAGAACCCTCTTTTATATCGGTATCAGAACCGAGCATAACAGCTCCGACGAAATCCTGTTCAAGGTTGAGAGCCATACCTTTAACGCCGTTTTCAAATTCGAGAAGCTCGCCCGACATACAGTTTTCTATGCCGTGGATATTTGCGATACCGTCTCCGACAGTCATAACAGTTCCGATGTCAGAAAGCTCAAGCTTGTTACTGTAATGCTTAATCTGTTCCTTGATGATACCGCTGATTTCTTCAGGGCGTAAATTCAATATAATACACCTTCTTTAAATATTATTATTCTTGAGTTCCTTGGAGATTGAATTGATTCTTGATACTATACTGTTATCAATAAGAGTATCGCCGTAGGAAAGCCTTACTCCGCCTATAATGGACGGGTCAACATTTTCAATAAGCTTGATTCTCTTTCCGAGCTTATTCTGAAGCTTTACAATAAGCCTGTTGCGTTCGGATTCATCAAGGGGAATACTTGTCGTAACAGTAACCTCCTCGATATTCTTATGCTTGTTGTAGAGCTTTTTAAAATCAGCACATATTTCCGAAATATAACCGATACGATGCTTTTCGGTCAGAAGGCAGAGGAAATTCATCAGTATTCCCTCATCGTCCCCGAATACTTTTTTAAGTGATTCGATTTTTTCTTCCTTTCCGAGATTCGGAGCAGAAAGAAGATTCAGAAATTCGGGATTTTTTTCAAAAATATCAGTAACTGAAATCAAATCAAGAGATACATCTTCAAGGCAGTCAGTTTCGCAGGCGAGTTCAAAAAGAGCCTCCGCATAAACTGATGAAATTTTAGGTTCAGTCATTATTTTCACCTACATTTTCGATAAACTCATCGATAAAACGGCGATGGTCATCACTGTTGATTTCCTTGTCAATAACCTTTTCGGCAACCATAACAGCAAGGTCTGAAACCTCATCACGAACGGCAGAACGTGCGTTTGCCTTTTCACGTTCGATTTCGGAATTAGCCTTTCTGATAATCATATCAGCATTGCTTTTAGCCTCTGATATAATTTCCTCTGAACGCCTGTTAGCAGTTTCGGAGGCATTTTTGATTATCTTAGCGGATTCCTCTCTTGCATTGCCTATAAGGTCATTGTATTTCTTTTCAGACTGTCTTGCATTTTCGAGAGCCTCATCAGCCAGTGAATAAGTTTCCTCGACATCGTGCTTACGCTGTTCGATAATATCATTTACGGGCTTGAAAAGGAAATGCTTTATGACAAGAAAAAGTATAAGGGTATTTGCAAGGTTGAAAATTATTGAACCTATGTCAATAGTCAAAAAGTCCAGATTCAAAATTTTTCACTCCCGAAATTAAAGCATATCGATGAACGGATTGATGAACAGCAGTATAAGAGCTACAACAAAGCCGTAAATACCTGTTGATTCCGCAACGGCACAGCCGATAAACATAGTTTTGGTAACCTTGCCGGAAGATTCAGGCTGTCTGCCGATACTTTCGCAGGCTTTACCTACTGCATAGCCTTCACCGATACCAGGGCCTATACCTGCTATCATAGCAAGTCCTGCACCTATTGCTGATGCTGCGAGTACAATTGCTTTTGCGAGTTCCATAATAAAATACCTCCAAAAATTTTTTAAAAAGTCAGTCTTTTTCTGCTCCGCTTGCGATATAAATCATTGTGAGCATAACGAATATGAATGCCTGCATAAATCCCGAAAACAAATCGAAATATGCTGAAAGAACTGCCGGTATTCCTATTGAAAACACCGGAACGGAAAGTCCTATGGCAGTTGATACTCCTGTCAGAGCAAAGTATATAAGGCTGGAAATAATCATACCGCCCGCAACGTTGCCGAAATGACGGAATCCCATAGAAATTGGTGTTGATACTTCACTTACGATATTCATAGGAAGCATCACGGGGAACGGAGCACAGAAGCTCTTGAGATAACCTAAAAAGCCGTTTGTCCTGATTTTCGTATACTGAATCATTATAAAAGTAACAAGAGCCCAGCTGAATGTAACATTGAAATCACCTGTCATAGGTCTTAAGCCGAAAAGGCTCAGGAAACTTCCGCATATTGAAAAAATAAAAATCGTCGCAACATACGGCGTGAATTTTCTGAACTGACTGCCCATAGTATCATCAAGCAGATTATGGAATGTGTTCACAATCCATTCTGCCACAATCTGACGCTTTTTAGTCGGAACTTTTTCCATTTTATGCGTCATAAATATGCATACGGCAGTAATTACGGCAATCAGAAGCCAGCCTAAAACTATGGTTTCAGTGATATTGATTGTTACTCCGAAAACTTCAAAGCTTGTCAGGACTCCGGGACCTTTAACGTCAATCTCCTTAGTTCCCCTGAAAAAATCAGAAATTTTCAAAAAACTATTTACCTCCTTTTACTATGGAATACAAAGTGTAAATCACTTTGGGGTAAAAAAACGGAAGAACAGCTCCGACTGTATTAATCCAGTCAAACCGGAATGAAATTATTACAACAGTACACGCAATCAGAGAACGCAGAAGATATCCGCCCATCATAGGATTTCTGCCTCTGCCTCCTGATACGGCAATTCTTGAAACTGACCTGTTAAGGTGCCACAGATTTATAAACAGTGCTGTACTGCCGAGTGCAAGACCTATAAGGAATCTTATATTTATACCTATAAATAATACAGATATGCCATAAGCAATCAGGTCAAGCGAAAGTGTCCATAACAGAATGAATTTCAGTTCATTTTTAAAATTAAAGCTGTTCATATTTTTTACCTGTTCAACAAAATTATCCTCACAATTCACGAAAATTTTAAGATTATTTCAAGAAATTTTTAAGACTATTTTAAGAATGAAATAATATAATATGAACCATAAGGTAAATGACTGGAAACTTAATACAATCATATTTATATTATAACCATATTTCAGAAAAAGTCAAGTATTTGCCTGAAGAAAAAAACCATTAAATCAAATCCAGTGTCCGATATTTTAAAATTAAAATAAAAAGGAGTCTTTTATTATGAAAAAATTAACAGCTATTCTCACGTCAGCATTTATGCTTACAGCATCAGTTCCGTTTGCACCGGTCAATTATGCCGTTGCAGCTGATACAACTGCAACTGATACTGAAGTAACAACAGAAACCTATACTATTACTCTTTCAGATTCAGGAATTACTACTACTGCCGGAGCAGATATTGCTACTGTAAGCAACAACGTTATAACAATTACTCAGCCTGCAATATTTGAAGTATCAGGTGAAATGTCTGAAGGTCAGATAGTTGTAAATGTTGACAAAACTGCTTATCCGGACGGTGTTGTTGAACTTGACCTCCTCGGAGTAAATCTCAAAAATACATCTGATTCCCCGATTTATGTTGCATCAATCGGCGATGAATGTCAGATTGTTGCAAAAAAAGGCTATGAAAATACTATTTCAGACGGTACAAGCTATACAAATGCTGATGGAAAAATGGGTGCTATATATTCCTGCGATGACCTTAAAATAAAGGGTTCGGGAACTCTCACAGTAAACGGAAACTGCGAAGACGGTATAGTTTCAAAAAATGACCTCAAAATTTACAACGGTACTGTTATAGTAAATGCTGTTGATGATGCTATAAGAGGAAAGGACAGTGTCACAATAGGAAATGCAGATGATACTTCTTTCGATAAGCTTAATGTTACTGTAAAATCAACAAGCGGTGACGGTATCAAGTCCACTGAAACAGATACAACAACAGGAAAGGGCTATATCACAGTAAACGGCGGAACTGTTGATATAACTGCATATTCAGACGGTTTCCACGCATCACAGCTCCTTAATATAAACGGAGGAGATATAAATATTGAAACAACCTGCCCTGCAAATTCATCATCAGGCGGAAATATGGGTGGTGGCGGATTCCCCGGCGGAGGCGGAAGCACTTCAACTTCAACAGATACAAGTGCAAAGGGTCTCAAAGCCGGCTGTACTGATGATACTACAAGCACAACTATCGAAGGTACTATAAATATTGCAGGCGGTAACATCACAATAAATTCAACAGACGACAGCGTTCACGCTACTGATATAAACATATCAGGCGGTAATATTCAGGCATCATCTGGCGATGACGGTGTTCACGCTGATGACGTTCTCACAATTACTGACGGTATTATAAATATAACAAAATCCTATGAAGGTCTTGAGGCATATGATATTGAAATCAAAGGCGGAAATATTCATGTAGTATCTTCCGATGACGGTTTCAACGCTGCCGGCGGAAATGACAGTTCCGGAAATTCAAATTCAGGTGGCTGGAATCCCGGAGGTGGCTGGGGCGGAAGTTCCTCAACAGGTACGCTCAATATCTCCGGCGGTTACATGTATGTAAGAGCAGAGGGTGACGGTCTCGATTCAAACGGCAACCTCACTATAAGCGGTGGTACTGTAATCGTATGCGGCCCTACAAGAGGCGGAAACGGTATATTCGATAAAGGTGACGGAAACTATACTCTGACATTCTCCGGCGGTACTGTATTCGGAATCGGCACAAGTGATATGATGGAAACTCCGACAACTTCAAACGGCAAATATACTTCATCAACTAATATGAGCCTTCAGGCAGGCACTCTTATTTTTGCAAAGGACGGCAACAATGTTGTATCAGTTCTCACAGTTCCGAGTGATATGAATATGACAGGTGCAGTACAGTTCTATTCAGACAGAGCAAGCTCAAATATTCAGATTTCCTCCGGCGGAACATATGACGGATACCTCAATTCTGACGGCTACGGCGACGGCAGTACAGAAGAACCGATTGTTACAACAGTAACTTCAACCACTTCCACAACTACACAGACTACAACTACAACTGTTACTTCAGCAACTGTAACATCAGGAGAAAATACAAAGCCTACCAGACCCTCACAGACAACAGCTACTACTTCTGCAACCAATACTCCCGCAACATCAACTACAACAGCTACTTCAACTAATCCTATAAGCGGTGTCAAAGGTGATGCAAACGGCGACAGCTTCGTTGATATTGCCGATGTTGTAGCAATAGCATCATATGTAGGCGATTCAAAAACAAACGTTCTCAGCGATGAAGCTATTCTCTGTGCCGATGTTCACAATACCGGAAACGGAATCACAGCTGATGATGCTCTTATGATTCAGCAGTTTATCGCAAATATCATTACAGAACTTTAATCAGTAAAACAATAAAGGGCGGATATAAAATCCGCCCGATTTTTTATATTTTATTTCTGACAAGCTTGAATATAACTGTACCCTCAACAATAAGCGGTGATGCAATGTGAAAGAATACAACTGATTTTTCGGGAGCAGTAATTTCTGAAACTATTTCACATGTAAGAGGATTGAGAATTTCAGCAACAGGCTGACCCTTTTCAACAATATCTCCGGTTTTTACGGTAATTCTGCATATTCCTCCGCAGGGAGAATATACCGGAATCATATCAGATTCATCTATTATTGAAGTGATATATCCCGAATGTACCGGATAACTTATTATTCCACGGTTTTTCATAAATCTTAAAACGGACTGAACAGCTTCTTCGGTAGCTTTTTCCCTCAGGTCATCGGTTGACTGTGTAAACAGTGAATATGCCTTTGTATTCCACAACTGCCAGTTGTAATTAAGTGTAGTGGTATCATAAGGGCGTGGAGTTCTTCTGACGGCATATGGAAGTCCGAAATCAGAAAGTCCGTCATCAGATGTAAATTCCGTAACCATATGCTTGACATGTGTCAGAAATCTTCCGGGCTGATAAAAGCTTGCAAGCTGTATTCCGTATTCATAGCCCTGAATTTCCGAAAAAATTCCGTCTGCAATTCTCTGCGTAGTCTCTCCGAGATTATACCCCGGAAACATTCTGTTTATATCCGTGTTATCCATAGCCCAGAAACGTTTTCCGATATTCATCGAGTAATAATTCGCACACGGAATTATCATAATTCCCTTGTCCTTTGCAACAGCACCATGAACTTCAAGCTTTTTAAGTTCTTCAACAAGCCTTGAACACACATACATCTGCTGAACTTCATTTCCACGCATCGCACCCATTATACATAAGGTTTTCTGGCTTGTATCTCCGAAACAGAAAGCCTTTACGTCAAGAGGTTCTCTGTAAATTGATTCAACAGTGAAAACAGTTTTTTCAATCATTTTTCTGAACCTCCCTCATTCTGCCTTAAAATTCTTGCAATAAGCGAACCTCCGTATACTACCGGATATTCACGCAATGTAAATAAAAGTCCCGAACACGGTGCAGTAACCTGTTCAGTGATTTTTGCAGTAAGGGGATTCACAACATTTCCGATTATACTGCCTTCTTCTATAATATTGCCGAAAGATGCCTCCGGAACAAAAATTCCTGCAGAGGGAGAATTTACAAATCCTACTGCACCGTCAAGAGATACAACAGGCTCTCTTACCTGCGGAACGTCAACATCTTTGAGCATTTCAAGATTTACAAGAAGATTAATAATTCCGTTCATAAGCTGTGAACAGTATTCCTTTGTAATTCTCATACCTACTCCCATTTCAACAACAAGAGTTTTAGTTCCCGATGAATTAAGCGAATGTGCAAGAGTAGATTCAAGCACCGTTGCCGATTCGTGAACCCATACGAAATCCACATTCAGCATTTTTGCATAGGGAACAAGCATTTCAGCAGTGGGAACGCTTATTCTTATCTGCGGAATTTCCATTAAAAATATATTGCTTGCGTGAATGTCAATGCAGATGTCCGAACCTTTTATATCCTCAAGAATTTCATGTGCAATCATTTCAGGCATAGTACCCGATTCCGTTCCGGGGAATGTTCTGTTCATATCCAAATCATAGTTTGGAATACCTCTTGTTATGCTGTCAATTCCAAGGGGATTAAGTGCGGGGTAAATATCAACAGTACCATTAAGACGGCTGATATTTTCATTAAGATATTTTCCGAGTGTATAGCATATATACTGTCCCTCAAGCTCATCGCCGTGAGTACCGGTGACAATCGATATACGCTTTTTGCTGTTTCCGTTTTTTATGCTGTTTTTCTGAATTTTCAGTTTTTCATTTACTGAAAGCATAGCCTGTGCTGATGTCTTTATCATTTAAAAATAACTCCTTTGATGTTTAATAGACTTCTGTCAGATTTGATGTTATAAGCTGGAGCTGTCTTGTATAAGCTCCGAACATTACTCCCCTGTCAATCGAACAGTCTCCGAAATCACGTCCCTGTGAAAGTATCAGATAATCTTCATTTACAGGGCAGTTGTTGGCAGGGTCAAAGCCGAACCACTTTTCACCGTCCCAGACTTCAATCCAGCTGTGAGTTTCACCGTCACAGCATGCAAGACCTGCTATATATCGGCATGGTATTTTGTCAAGCCTGAGAAGTGAAAGCATAATATGCGAAAAATCCTGACAAACTCCCTTTTTAAGTGCAAAAGCCTCCGATGCCTTTGTCTTTGTATCGGTAACTCCCTTTTCATATGTAATTATATCGGAAATTTTATCCGAAAAATATGCCGTTCTGTCAAACGGAGTTTCTGCGGAACATTTTTCCGACAATTCACTGTAAAATTCTTTAAGAGCCTTGTCCGGAACGGTATACGCTGAATTATAAAGATAACACGGCATAAAATCCGTTTTAGGATTTGAAATATTTATTTCGGCACGTCCGTTTATTTCAAAATCAAGAAAACGGTGTTCCTTGCTGATATATCCGGCAGTAATTGTATTTCCGAATGAATCCATAGTGTTTCGTGTCGGCACAAAAGGAGATATATTAAGCTCGCAGTTAAGTGTATGCTGTGATGGACTTTCAACAGGCATACATCGGAGTGCAAACGTATGGTCATGAACATAATTATCAAAAGTAAGTTTTGTTGAAAATGAAAAATTCAGTGTCTTCATCTTACTAAATCCTTTCTCTTTGAGGGTTCAAAAAGCTTTGCAAGAGCGGAAAGAACTTCATTTCTGCTGTCTGAATATCTTTCTGAATCCTTTATAATATCCTCCATAACTGATAACTGCTTTTCATTAAAGCGATATGGAGTATTTTCCGGAATCCTGTTCAGAACCGTGCAGAGCCTTTCAAATTCTCTCGAAATAAGCTGATAGCGGTATTTAAGGCGGATATAAAGTTCAAGCCTTTCAACATACTTTCCGCAGAAGATAATATTTCTAATTTCCTCGCTGTGAACATTATCCATAATACAGCCCCAGAAACTGAACATTATATCCTGAAGCGGTAAAAGAGTTACCGCAAGTCCCTTTAAAGAACTATCCTTAAGACCGTAAAGCTTATCCATAGCAAGCTGTAAGTATGCAAGAGCCTCTGTTGAAATTTCCTCTCTTAATACAATTCCGTTGTCATAAGCTCTCTCAAGGCTGTAAGCTACTGAACATGTGTTATTTTTATCAAGAATAAAGCTTTCAAAAAAGTTTTTTGAATCTCCGTAAGTGTCGGAAAGTCCGAAACATTCAAGATATTTTTTATAGTGTTCGGAATCCCTGTCTATAACTTTATCATGAAGTCTTTCAAGTGACTTCATAGTAGTAAAAAATCTTTCCGCATATCGTCCGAGCCAGTAAAGACGGTCGCCATGTTCTATTGAAATATTGCTCATTGATTACCTCCATAAAATTAAATTTCTATCTTGAAAGTACCCATGTATCTTTAAATCCTCCGCCCTGTGAAGAATTTACAACAAACGAATCGGGATTTCTTGAAAATCTTGTCAGACCCGATGCCCATACACGTGTAGTCTCTCCCGAAAGCACAAAGGCTCTCAAATCAGCCTTACGCATAACCTGTTCACCGTTTTCAAGAATGGGCAAATCCTTGAAATCAATAACTTCCTGTGCTATAAAGCGACGTGGTTCTTTTTTAATAGTCTGACGGAGATTTTCAATTTTCTCGTCTGAAAGGTCACTGCCGAAAATTACACCGTAACCGCCTGCCTCCGCAACGTCCTTGATTACAAGCTTATCAATATTTTTAATGACATAATCCCTGTCATCTTCATAGAAAGGCAGATAAGTCGGAGCGTTTTTAAGTATAGCGTCCTCACCGAGATAATATTTTATCATCTTCGGAACAAAGTAATAAATTCCCTTGTCATCTGCAACGCCGTTTCCGAGAGCATTCATTATAGCAACATTTCCGGAACGGTATGCCTCCATAAGATTGGGAATACCTATAAGGGATTCCGGATTGAAATTCAGCGGGTCAAGGTATTCATCGGAAATTCTTCTGTAAAGAGTGCCTACTCTTGTTTTTCCGCCCGAATATGTTTTCTGCCAGAGCATATTGTCTTCAACAAAAAGTTCATCATTCTGAACGAGTGATGCACCTGTAAGTTCAGCAAGGTATGAATGTTCAAAATAAGCGGAATTATATCTTCCGGGGGTAAGAATTGCATTTATTCCGCCTCTGTTTACAAAATCCATAGTATCCTTTAAAAGATTTGCATAGTTTCTGTTATCGGCTACGCCGTTGGTCTTGAAAACATCGGGAGATGCCATTCTTGTAAGTTCCCTTGCTATGAGAGGATACGATGCTCCGGAGGGAATACGCAGATTATCTTCAAGAATATACCATTCATTGTCTTTTCCCTCAACCAAATCTATGCCGGAAATGTGGCTGTATATATTTTCGGGAGGTGTCAGACCTTCGCACTGCGGAAGATAACCGCTTGAAATATAGACAAAATCCTCCGGAACAACTCCGTCACGTATAATATTTTTTTCGTGGTAAATATCAAAAAGGAACTTGTTGAGTGCGTCTGCTCTCTGAACAAGTCCCTTTTCAATAACTCTGAAATCATCTGCCCCGATTACTCTCGGAATAGGGTCGAAAGGAAAAAACTGTTCTTTAAACTGACCGTTTTTATATATGCCGAATTTAACGCCGTATCTGCGTAAAAGCTGATTTATTTCATCAGCATTTGAAACAGTATTAATCACATAAATCACGCCTTTTCTTAAAAGTAATATTTTTAAAGCAAATAAAAAAGGTACTTCAAAATAAACATGAAGCACCTTTGCCTTTAAAAAATATCCTGTATTTATTATATATTTTGTTTTGTCAGATGTCAACATCATTCCGGAAGTTTCTGAAAAAAATAACATAAATCCCCGTTCGGCAAAAAATAATAATAAAAATCCTAATCCTGATTATTTTATTAAAGTTTCAGGATTTTTCCGCATGCAATTTTCTCTCCGGAATTTCCGGCAGGCTGTGAAGTAAAATCATCAGTACCGATATGAATTATTATTGTTTTTCCTATTATATCATTCAGGCTGAAACGGTCGGAAAGAACTGACATATAGGCATAGCCGTTATTTCCGAAAAGAGGCGGAAGGTCTCCGCTGTGATATGGGTGAGAAACTTTTTCGGGATTAAAATGACCGTCTGATTCTGAAAAAGGGTCATCATTACTGCCCGTGCATTGATTTCCCTGATGAATATGAAAAGCAAAAATACTCTTATCCTCAGGGAGATTAAATATTTCAGCAGTCACAAGCACACCTTTTGCAAGCTGTCGGAAACTGACTTTCCCGCAAATATCAGGGTATCTGTCACTTCCCTTTAAATACGCACATGCACAGCAAAATTTCGCCATTATAAACACACTCCTTTTATACAGAATATGTTTTTAACAGCGAATTGCTACTAATATTTAAGGGAGGAAAAAACTTATAATCTTACTGTTACAACAGTACCCTTTCCGGAAATGCTTTCAAGCTTAATATCAGCTCCGATATCCTGAACAGCATGCTTTACAATCGAAAGCCCTAAACCTGTTCCGCCTGTTTCCTTTGAATGGCTCTTGTCCACACGGTAAAAGCGTTCAAAGACACGTTCCTGATATTCCGCAGGTATACCTATTCCCGTATCGGCAACGGAAAAATATACACCTTTATCATCTTCCGATACAGTAACATTTACTTTTCCGTTTTCAATATTGTATTTTATTGCATTATCAATAAGATTGTATACAATTTCACTTACAAGCGGACGTATACTCTTTATATTCAGGCTTTCGCCCTTAAGTGATACGGATATATTTTTCTTTTCTGCCAAATCCTTAAGAATATCAATATTTTCCTTAATAAGAGAATACAAATCAAATTCCTGTTCCGGGAGAACTGTTCCCTCATCAAGCTGTGAAAGCTTTATTATATCATTAATAAGTGTAAGAAGTCTTGTCGCCTCGGAACGTATATTTCCGATAAATTTCGGCATATCTTCCTTTTTGACTATTCCGGTTTCAATAAGCTCTGCACTGCCCATAATAGACTGCAGAGGGGATTTAAGCTCATGTGAAACATTGGCAGTAAATTCTCTGCGACGGTTTTCAGAATCGCTTTTTTCGGTAATGTCAAAAATCAGTATTACAAAACCGGAAAGCTCTCCGGTATCTCTTATACAGCTTATATTAAGCTGAAAAATTCTTCCGTTACGGTTAATCTGAACTTCGCTTGTATCATTCAGTTCAGCCTTTTCAAGAGAACGAATAATTTCGGAACTTCTTTCAATTTCTATAAATGATTTTCCTGTGCAGTCGCTTTCTGATGTAAAGAATGATTCTGCAGAAGGGTTAAGGCTTATAATTTTCTTATCCTTTCCGAGAAGCACAAGACCTTCATTCATATTTGAAGTTATAGCAAGAAATTCATTTTTTCTCTGATTAAGTTCGTTTTCCTGTAATTTTATCTGTTTCTGCTGATTTGCAATTCTGCTTAAAAGCGGTGATATTTCATCATATGCATCATTTTCGAGAGGGTTGTTTAAATCTATTGAATTAAGGGGTTCAACAATACGTTTTGAAATCCTTGATGCAAAAAAGAATGATATAACAAGTGCAATTACAAAAACTATTGCTATCGGCTGTGCTATTCCGAGAAAAAGCGTCAGTACAGTCAGCTGACTCGCCGATATTCTGAGAACAGTGCCATCGTCAAGAAGTTCCGCACAATATATCATTTTTTCAGTCAGCGTTGATGAATAGCGTTCACTTTCGCCCGAACCTGTTTCAAAAGCTTTTTTTACTTCCTCACGTTCAAGATGATTTTCCATATTTTCGGAATTGCTCTGACTGTCAAACAGAATATTTCCCGACTTGTCAATCCATGTAAGGCGGTAATCTGATTTTTCAAGCTTTTCAAGATATGAAATTCCCTCTGCTTCAACAGCATTTTTTGCAAGCGAAAGCTCGGATTTAATCTGATTTTTACGCACTTCATTGAAATACTCATAAAGAACACCCATAATCAGAATAATGCTTGCAAGCAGAACTGTCACGGAAGTAATACATACAGCACGGAAAATTCTTTTTGTCATTGTTCAAAAGCCTCCATACGGTAGCCCACATTGCGGACAGTTTCAATTTTTTCGCCGTATTTTCCTATTTTATGGCGGAGCATACGGATATGAACATCAATAGTTCTTGATTCCCCGATATATTCCTCTCCCCATATCTGGCTGAAAAGTGTATCTCTTGTGAATACCGTTCCGATATTAGTCAGAAAAAGGCGGAGAAGTTCAAATTCCTTGTATGTCAGCATAACACGTTCACCGTCAAGAGTTACAACATGCTGTTCCAAATCAACGGAAAGTGTTCCGTATTTAAGAATGGAATTTTCCTTTGCAGTATGACATCTTCTCAATACGGCTTTTATGCGTGAAACCATTTCCATCATACCAAAGGGCTTTACAAGGTAATCGTCCGCACCGAGGTCAAGGCTCTGGATTTTATCGTATTCCATACCCTTTGCTGTTGCCATAATGACAGGAATGTCACTTGACTTTGAATTTTGCTTGAGTCTTTTAAGAATTTCGACTCCGTCCATATCGGGGAGCATAATATCAAGTATAATCAGCTCCGGAATGTGAGTTTCAAGGGCTTTGAAGAAATCCCTGCCGTTTGAAAATCCGACAGCTTCAAAGCCGGTTGATTTAAGAGTATAAATTTCAATATCACGAATGTTTTTATCATCTTCAATGCACCAAATCATATTGGCTAATCTCCTTTATGCACACCGGCAACGGAAAATTCCACCCATTCCGCAATATTTACAGCGTGGTCGCCGATACGCTCAAAATATTTTGCAACCATAAGCAGGTCAAGAAGATACTCACCGTCATTTGATTTCTGTTCTATCAGATTTATGATTGTTTTCTTTGTCTTGATAAAATAATCATCAATTACATCATCGTATTCAATTGCTGATTTTGCAAGAGCTATATCCTTTTTAACGTATGCCTCGACACTGTCGGAAACCATTTTTATAGCTGATTCTGCCATAAGATAGATATACTGACAGTCATCTTTTGCCTTGTCACCGAGATATTTTATAAATTCCGAAATATCCTCCGACTGGTCTCCTATACGTTCCATATCGGTAATCATTTTCAAAGCTCCCGAAATCTGACGCAAATCCCTTGCAACAGGCTGTTGCTGTAAAAGAAGTCTTAAACAAAGCGATTCAATATCCCTTTCCATATGGTCAATATCATTTTCAAGGAGGGGTACTTTTTTTGCAAGTTTTTCGTCACCTGTTTTAAGAGCCTTTGCCGTAAGTGCAATTATTTCCTCGCACATAGAACCCATTTCAATCATTTTCTGATTAAGCAAATCAAGCTGGCTGTCAAATCTGTTTCTCATATTAACCAAACCTTCCTGTAATATAATCTTCAGTTTTCTTATTTTTCGGCTGACTGAACATTTCTTCAGTATTGCCGTATTCGATTAAATCTCCGAGAAGGAAAAATGCTGTATTGTCAGAAATTCTGACAGCCTGTTGCATATTGTGAGTAACTATAATAATAGTATACTCCTTTTTCAGTTCAATTGCAAGGTCTTCTATTTTGGAAGTTGAAATAGGGTCAAGGGCGGAAGTCGGTTCGTCCATAAGGAGAATTTTCGGTTCTACTGCCAAAGCTCTTGCGATACAGAGTCGCTGTTGCTGACCGCCCGACATTCCGAGAGCAGATTTTTTCAGTCTGTCCTTGACTTCGTCCCAGATTGCTGCATTTCTGAGGGAACGTTCAACAATTTCATCGAGCTTAGCCTTTGAACGTATACCGTGAGTACGGGGGCCGTATGCAATATTGTCATATATACTCATAGGAAAGGGATTGGGTTTCTGAAATACCATTCCTATTTCACGCCTTAATTCATTTACATCGGTATCGGGTGAAAATATATCCTTTCCGTTATATCTTATATCGCCTGTAATTTTTACATCGGGTACAAGGTCATTCATTCGGTTAAGAGTTTTAAGAAATGTTGACTTTCCGCAACCTGAAGGGCCTATCAGAGCCGTTATGCTGTTTTCCTCGATATTTATGTTGATATTTTTGAGTGCCTGTGTTTTTCCGTACCAGAGACACATATCTTTAACTGTTATAATATCACTCATGAGCTTCTCCTTTTATTGAAATATCTTCCGACAGCATCTGCTGAAAGATTTATTATCATTGTAAGAATCATAAGAATTGCTGATATTGCAAATGCAACTTCAAATTCACCCTGTTCCTTTGCATATACATAGAGGGCTACTGTAAGAGTTGAACCTGAACTTGAAAGTCCGCTTGTAATAACTCCGTTCTGAATACTGATTAATCCGTTTAAGGTGTGTGCAAAGCCTGCTGTAAAGAGAAGTGCAGCTGATTCACCGAGTATTCTGCCTACTGAAAGAATACAGCCTGTTATTACACCGTCAACGCAGTTCGGAAGTACAACAGTTCTGATTACTCTCCACTTTCCTGCACCGAGTCCGAAAGCTCCTTCACGGTAACTCTGCGGAACTGTTTTCAGGCTTTCCTGAGTAGTTCTCATAATTGTAGGAAGATTCATAATTACAAGCGTTAATGCACCGGCAAGCAGTGATGTCTGAAATCCCAGAAACTGACAGAAGAATAACATTCCGACAAGTCCGTATATTATTGACGGAATACCCGAAAGCGTTTCCGATGCATATTCAATAATTCCCACAAGCTTTTTATTCTTTGCGTATTCTGTAAGATATACCGCTGAACCGACTCCAAGAGGAAGCACAATTAAAAGAGAGGCAAGAAGAATATAAAGCGTATTCATAATATCAGGAAGTATTCCTATTTTTCCGGAAAGATAACTCGGTGAAGTTGAAAGAAGTTCCCACGAAATATTAGGTATTCCCTTAAATAAAACGTATCCTATTATGAAAATTGTTATTGCACATGTAAAAGTAACCGATAATGCCATAAGGATTTTCATAATACATATATATGTCTTGCGTCCCGAAGATACTTTTGTATTCTCTCTTGTGAGCGAAATTGTTTTTACATTTTCCATAATCATTTCTCCTTGTCACGCTTCAGAAAGAAGTTAAGAGCCACATTTATAAGCATTATGAACAGAAACAGTACAAGTGCTATTGAAAAGAGTGCCTGTCTCTGCAATCCCGATGAATATGACATTTCGCTTGCGACTGCTGTCGTAAGAAAACGGACACTCTGAAAAAGTGACGGCATATTCGGAACGTTTCCCGAAACCATCATAACAGCCATAGCTTCGCCGATAGCTCTGCCTACTCCGAGTACAACAGCTGCTGCAATACCGCTTTTTGCTGCCGGAACTGATACTCTGAAATATGTTTCTATCGGAGTTGCTCCGAGTGCAAGAGATGCGTCCTCATATTCTTTCGGAACTGATTCAAGAGCCGTCATTGATACTGATATGATTGACGGAAGAATCATTACTGCAAGAACTATAATTGCTGCAAACAGGCTTGCTCCGTCAGAAAGATTAAATAATTTCTTTACAAACGGCACAAGTACAAGCATTCCGACAAGACCATATACAACAGACGGTATTCCCGCAAGCAGTTTAACTGCCGTTTCAACAGCTCTTTTTACTTTCAGAGGGGCAATCTTTGCAAGATATACCGCTGTAAAAAATCCGACCGGAACGCCGAGAAGAATTGCTCCTGCTGTACCGTAAATACTTGTCATTATAAACGGAAGTATTCCATATGACGGAGTACTTGCCGTTGATGCCCATGTCTTTCCGAAAAGGAACTTGAAAAGTCCTATTTCACGTATTGCCGGAATACCTGCAACAATAAGGTATACGGTTATAAGAAGCACACAGCCTACTGTAATAAGACCAAGTATTAAAAATATGCCGTGTATAATATCTTCAAAAACTTTACTTTTATTTTTCATATCAATCAGTCCTTTGCAGGAACTACACCTGCACTGTAAATGATACTCTTTGCATCGTCTGAAAGAACATAGTCAAAGAATTTCTGTGCCGTATCGGAAAGCTGTTTGTCTGATTTTGTAACAAGGACAAAAGGTCTCTGAACAGCATAACTGCCATCTTTAACGGTTTCCTCTGTCGGAAAAACTCCGTCAACTGAAACTGCCTTGACAGTATCCTTGACTGATGCCAAAGAGGCATATCCGATTGCATTTTCATTACTGCCGACAGTTGTAATAACATCTCCGGTAGAAGTAAGCTCCTGACGGTATTTGCATAAATCTTCTGTACCTGTTACGGTTTCAAAGCCGTCTCTTGTACCGCTTCCTGCCTCACGTCCTATAAGGACAATATCAAGGTCACTTCCTCCGAGTTCGCTCCAGTTAGTGATTTCACCCTTGTAGATTTTTGAAATTTCCTCAAGGCTTAAATCATCGACATTGTTTGCAGGATTGACTATAACTGCAATTCCGTCATAGGCGAGAACTGTTTCAGTAAGTCCCTTTGCTTTTTCGTCATCTTTAAGCTTTCTGCTTGAAAGACCTATGTCACATCTTCCCTCCGATACGGCTGTAATTCCCGAGCCTGAACCTGTCGGATTGTATGTAAAAGATGTTCCGGCATTTTTTGCCTGAAAATCTTCACCCAAAGCTCCGATTACCTTTTCCATAGATGTTGAACCGTCTGTTGAAACTGTTCCTCCGGAACTGCTTTCAGAATTTCCACAGCCTGCAAAAACTGAAAGGCACATTATTAATGCTGATGCGTAACAAATCATTTTTTTCATAGATAATTAACTCCTTTGTTTTTCTTTAGTTTAAGTATACTGCTGATATGTTAAATTCAAAACCATTGTTATCGAAAATTTATGTTAAATCGAATTTTTTACGTAAAATATAAATAACGGGCGACCAATGGTCGCCCGACTGCTTTAGAATTTACTTTTCAATCAGATTATCCCTGACTTCTGTTATAGCTTTTCCGAGAAGATTTTCACCAAGCCAGCACGATTTGTTAAATCTGTCGGGGTTATGCATTGAAAGACCTATTCCCCAGATTTTATCATACACTGCACATTCCGCAAAAATACAGTCTCTTTCATAGGAAAGAAGTTTTGCTTTAAGTTCCGGATTCTGACTGAATTTCATATAAACACCGTTATAAACTATATTGAATTTATTTTCAGACCATATTTTTTCATTGAAATCTGAAACCTGTCTGCCGAGAGCTTTGATTTTTCCGACATCATCTATGCTGAGAATTTTTTCAGCAGTTTTCTTATCTCCGAAAAGAATGGCTTTCTGATACATCATATACTGTTCCATAGATGTATAAAATATTCCGTTTTCATCTTTGAATCTGCTTGGATACCAGTTGCTGAGGAATCCGTTAATTTCTTTAGGATTGTGAAAACATATAATTTTCTGCATTTTCAACAGCACTCCTTTATGTGTTTTTCTTTATTTTAACATAATCAAATCAGAATGTCAATAACAGTTCTGAAATTTTTTTATTTTAAATATTCGGGAAGACAATGTATATAATATAAATAAAATAAAAGGAGTGTGAATATTAATGAAGATACTTCACGGAAAAGGCGTTTCGGGAGGAATTGCAATAGGCAGAGTAAAATTCCATAAGCGTGAAAATATGCTTATAAAGCGTATTCACGTTGAAAATCCCGAAAAAGAAACAGAAAGATTCAGAAAAGCAAGGGAAATTACAATTTCTGAACTGAAAAATCTCTACGAAAAGGCGTTGAAAGAAGTAGGAAAAGCAAATGCACAGATTTTTGAAATACATCAGATGATGCTTGATGATTCGGATTATCTGGAATCTGTTGAAAATATCATACGCTCACAGAATTTAAATGCTGAATATGCCGTATCAGTTACCTGCGATAACTTTACGGAAATGTTTTCGGCTATGGATAATGAATATATGCGTGAACGTTCAGCGGATATAAAGGATATTTCCGCAAGGCTTATTAAAAACCTTATGAATAAACCGGAAAATACTGATATTACGGAAAAAAATTCAATTATTTTTGCCGTTGACCTTGTGCCGTCTGAAACAGTTCAGATGAATAAATCAGAAATTGCAGGATTCTGTACTGCCGAAGGTTCAGCAAATTCGCATACGGCAATACTTGCAAGAACTATGAATATTCCAGCAGTTATCGGAACAGGTTCGGAGCTTTCGGAGGAGTTTGATGGTATGGAGGCTATTGCAGACGGCTTTTCCGGAACTGTCTATATAAATCCCGATGAGAAAACAAAATCGGAAATGCTGAAAAAACGTGATGATGAACTTCTTAAAAGAAAACTTCTGCAGAATCTGAAAGACAAGGAAAATATTACACCTGACGGTCAGAAAATAAATATATACGCAAATATAGGCGGTCTTAATGACCTCGGCTCTGTACTCGAAAACGATGCCGGAGGAATCGGACTTTTCCGCAGTGAATTTCTTTATCTTGAAAGCAGTGATTTCCCCGATGAAGAAACACAGTTCCGTTGCTATAAAAAGGTTCTTGAATGTATGGCAGGAAAAAAGGTTATCGTCAGAACACTTGATATAGGTGCTGACAAACAGATTGATTATTTTAAGCTCAAAAAAGAAGAAAATCCGGCACTCGGCTTTCGTGCAGTGAGAATATGCCTTGCAAATCCGGATATTTTCAAGGTACAGCTCCGAGCCCTGTACCGTGCATCAGTATTCGGAAATCTCGGAATTATGTTCCCTATGATTATTTCCTGTGATGAAATTCTTCAGATTAAAAAAATCATAAGCGAAGTAAAAAATGAGCTTAAAAGCTCCGGAATACCGTTCAGTTCCGATATTGAAACCGGTATAATGATTGAAACCCCCGCCTCCGTTATGATTAGCGATATTCTTGCAAAGGAAGTCGATTTTTTCAGTATAGGCACAAATGATTTGATACAGTATACGCTTGCACTCGACAGACAGAATCCGGAACTTGAAAAATTCTGCGACACACATCACAAGGCAATTCTGCGAATGATTAAAACTGCCGTTGAAAATGCACACAAAAACAATATATGGGCAGGAATATGCGGAGAGCTGGGAAGTGATTTGGAGCTTACTGAATTTTTCCTTGCAATCGGCACAGATGAACTTTCTGTTTCGCCGTCAATGGTTCTTCCTCTGCGTGAAAAAATCAGAAATACGCATATTGAAAACAAAGAAGATATTATAAAAAAATTTATTTAGAAAACTGCAAAAAAACGGGCGGAAACATTCCGCCCGAATAAAAAATATGGTATGCCTGAATGGAATTGAACCATCGCACATAGCGTCGGAGGCTACTGCTCTATCCACTGAGCTACAGGCACATTTTTTCTACATATTATTATAGCATACCCTCTTGAAAATTTCAAGCATATATGATATAATATTTTTAAATAACAAAAAAATATTTTCAGGAGGCAATAATTTTGGAAGATAATATTTACATAATAGTTGCACAGACAGGTACTAACGTAGCAAAAGCGATAAAATTTTTTACTAAAAAACCCTATAATCATGTATCTGTTGCCGGAGATATTGAACTTTCCAAAATGTACAGTTTCTGCCGTACTTACAGATATACTCCCCTTCCGGCAACTTTCAACGAAGAAATAATAGGAGAGGGAACGCTCGGACTTTTCAACAATATTCCTTGTGAAATATATCAGCTCCATGTTTCACATGAACAGAAAAAACATTTTGAAAAGCTTATAAGGAATTTTCATATATGCCGTAATGAATATTCATATAATATATTAGGACTTCTTGCAATATATTTCAATATATCATGGGACAGAAAATCCCATTTTTTATGCTCGCAGTTCGTTGCACATATATTTAATGAAATAGGAATAAATCTGAAAAAAAAGCCATGTCTTTATACTCCGGAAGATTTCCGCCACCTTTCCGATGCACAGCTTATATACAAAGGAGAACTGAATGACTGGCACAACAGGAAATATCTCGGATATTCAGATAATTCTTCTTACAGTATGAATTAAAATTCCTTCAGCAAGGCGGAAACTTTCGGGAGAAATAAAATAAAGTACATAATAGAATCTGCTTTCAGGTTCAAGAAATCTGAAATTAACTGTAAATTCATCATGCAGAACGCTTACGGTTGCCGTTCCGTTGTTTATAACTATTTCTGCCGGAATTATCTTTTCGGCATTTATGCGGTTATATGAATTTGAATAACATAACGCAAACATGTATAAAAGCGAGGTTGTGAGAATATATAAAAAAATTATTCTTAAAGCCTTTTTCATTTTATTTTAGTTCCTCCAGAGCCTTTGCAATAGATTTTCCGAGAAGTTCGCCCGAATAATATGACTGGTCAAGCGTATTTCCGTGAGAACCGACCTCAATAAGCAGGCTTCCCGTTGTAATATCCTGATTGTAATGACGGTAATCAAAAAGAATCGGTCTTGTAAGTCCGGCATTGTCATTTTCTATCTGACTTTGCAGTAATGATGCAAAGCGGAAATTCTGCATATAGTCCGGCATATTCATAGTACCGTCATCACAGCCCGATATAATCATAATCTGCGATGCCTCTTTTCCGTTTATTTCAGTATACGGCTGATATGCAACACTTTCTGTACATATTGCGTCACGGTGAATGTCAAGGGCAACTTTTATAGACGGATACTGTTCAATTATTGCGTTTACAGTTTCTGCACTTCTGTCATAAGCTCCGTTATATGAGGGATAATCATGTATTTCCGTTGAATGTATAACGCCTATTCCGGCAGATTCAAGCTCTTTCTGAATTGCATTTCCGACCATTATGACATTTTTTGTTTCATCGGTTGTCCGGTAGTTAAAATTTGCATCATAGAAATCACGGACATAGGGTTCATAAGTTTCAGTAGTATGAGTATGATATATAAGAACCTGCGGTTCATCGGTATCTTCTATTTTAAAATCGGGGAGAAGTCTGCTTTCTGCCTTAAGTGTTTCATTGCTGACAGAAGTTTTATTGTTTACCTGTCCGCCTTTGTCCAAATCAAAGAAAGTCGTTCCGTCATAATGTCCGTAAGTTGTGCGGACAATACTTCCGCCCTCTGCCCATTCAGTGGGATATGGCTTTGCACCGGCATTATCTGATACTATCTTATATATGGGAATTTCATCGGACTGAATTTCCGAAAAATTTTCCGATTCCTCTGAATAGCCGTAACCCTCAGAGATTATAATATCCTCAAAATCTTCAGAAATTTTTCCGTTATAGGATTTATTTTCCTTTATAACCTGAATATCTATGCTGTCCATTTTATTTGCAAGCCTACCCATTATATCTCCTATATTCATAAAAATTCCGGCACTGAATGGCAGTGTAATCAGAATAAATTCCTTAATAAATGCTTTCAGCTTACGCTTTTTACGTCGTGTCATACTATCACCTCAATAATATTTGCATACTATAAGATTATATTCACAGCACGGGGGAATTTTTCATTTATTAATTTTTTTATTTTATACATTTTCAGAAATTTTTATTCATATATAATTAAAACGGAGCTGATATATATGTATAAATGCTATAATATAAAAAATTTTTTAAGAATTATTTTTGTTAATGCAGTAATTTTCACTGCGGTATTTCTTTTTTCCGGAATGGGCAAATACTTAATATTTTCCTCTGCCGAATATAATGACGAAAAAATTTTTCTTCCCGTGATTATGTATCACAGTATTCACGAAAGTTCCGCAACGGAATATGCTGTTACTCCAAATCAGATTGAATCCGATTTGAAGTATTTAAAGCAGAACGGCTATAATTCCGTAACGGCAGAACAGCTGGCGGAATATACTCATGGCAAGGGAGAACTTCCTGAAAATCCTGTTATGATTACTCTTGATGACGGATTTTATAATAATTTATACTATCTTGAGCCACTTCTCGAAAAATATGATATGACTGCAATTGTATCAGTTGTAGGCACATATATCGAAAATGATGCAGTCAGAGACCCCCATGTTCCGGAATATTCATATCTCACATGGGAAGATATCAACAAAATGCTTGAATCCGGTCGCTTTGAAATCGGAAACCATACTTACAATATGCATGAATCAAAAAAAGGAAGAAACGGTTGCAGTATAAATAAAAACGAAAATCCCGAAGAATACTGTTATATTCTGAACAGCGATATTTCAGAACTTCAGGAATTAATCAGGCAGAATACCGGCAAAGTCCCGATTGTCTTTGCGTATCCGTTCGGATATACATGCAGAGAGAGTATTCCGGTACTGCGTGAAAACGGATTTATTATAACTCTCAACTGCTATGAAAAGCCGAATTACATAACAAGAAATCCCGATTGTCTCTATGGCATAAACCGATACAACAGGAGCGGACTTTATTCTACGGAGGAATTTATGTCAAAACTTCTCAAGGAGTAAATTTCAATGAAAAGACGTAAAAAAGTATTTTATATTTTTCTCCCCTTTCTGACAGTATTATTATTTTATTTAACAGGATTTATATACAAAAAACTGAAAAGATTTTTCATTCTGCCATGCGTTTTCCATATGTTTACAGGGTATTACTGTTGCGGTTGCGGAGGTACAAGGAGCTTTTTTGCACTTCTGCATGGAAATATATTAAAATCAATCAGATACAATCCGATTGTAGTTTTCGGTGTAATACTGCTTTTTATGAAATGGCTTGAAATGATTTCAGATAAAAAAATAATCCCTCAGAACCGTATTTTCTGGTATACGGCTCCGGGGATTTTTCTGCTGTTTTATATTATCCGGAATTTTATTCCGGCTCTTGCACCGGTTTAATTCTGAGACTGTGAATAGCTCTTGTCCATTTCTTCAATTGCATAATCAAAGAAATCATAGAAATCGTCATAGCCTTCTTTTTCCCATATCTCGTCATATTTTTCGTCTGTATACTTTTCGAGATATTCCGGAATTTCGCCTGTTTCCTCATAAGTATCACGGACGTTTTCAAAATCACTTGCTACTTTGAAAACATCACTGAAAATAGGGCCGTAAATTGCAAGATACATTCCGGTAATAATCATAGCTATTGAAGAAATAATAATTCCGGCTATTGCCATACCCTTTCCGTTATAATGTTTAACAAGTGTTACTATGCCGAGTATAAGTGCGGGAATTGCAAGTATGAAATTAAATCCCACACAACAGCATAAAATCAGTGAAAGTATACCGAGTATAAGTGAAGCTATTGCAAAACCGGTATGTCCGCCCTCCTGATTGCTTGTATAATTCGGGTCAACAGGCGGTGCTTCATAAAAACCGCTCTGATTTCCACCACTGTAATTCATTAAAAAATCCCCTTTCGTTATATCAGAAACCAGCCTGCCAGTTCCAGTTTCTTATGTCAAGTTCGCCAAGGTCAAAAGGCGTAAGCTGATAAACGCAATAGTTAAGCCAGTTTGAAAACATAAGATTTGCCGTACATCTCCACGAAAATTCCGGAGTTTTTGTCGGGTCGTCATCGGGAAAATAGTTGTATGGTATTTTTATATCAAGACCCTTTTCCAAATCCCTGAAATATTCATTTGCAATAGTTTCCCTGTCATATTCGGAATGGCCTGTGATAAAATACTGTCTGCCGTTCTTGTTTGCAACGATATGAACTCCGGATATTTCCGATGAGGTAAGAATTTCAAGCTGACTTACTTTTTCAATATCCTCACGCCTTACTTCCGTATGCCTTGAATGAGGTACAAGAAATCTGTCATCAAAGCCACGCAGAAGTTTGCTGTTATTAACTTCAATTTTATGCGGAAAAATTCCGAACATCTTCTCGGGGAGCAGATATTTTGGTATTCCGAAGTGATAATACAATCCCGCCTGAGCTCCCCAGCATATATGAAGTGTTGAAAATACATTTGTAGTTGACCACTGCATTATTTCGCATATTTCGTCCCAGTAATCGACATCTTCATAATCAAGCTGTTCAACGGGAGCTCCTGTGATAATCATACCGTCATATCTGTTATTCTTAACTTCATCGAAAGTCTTGTAAAAATATTCAAGATGATTTATTGAAGTATTTTTTGAAATATGCGATGACATATACAGCAAATCAATATCGACCTGCAAAGGCGTATTGCTGAGAAGTCTCATAAGCTGACATTCAGTTTCAATTTTTTTCGGCATTATATTCAGAATAATAACTTTAAGAGGACGTATATCCTGATGTTCTGCCCTGTCCTTCGCAATAACGAAAATATTTTCATTTTCAAGTGTTTTATATGCCGGAAGTTCGGCTGAAATTCTTATAGGCAATTTCTGCTCCCTCCTGAAATCAAAAAATTTTATCTTTAAACCGGAAGAACCTTACTTTCAGTATCTGAATGTTTTGAATCGATACCGTATTTTTTATTTCGTCTCTGTTCAAAGAACTTTACTGCAACCTGTCCGAACTGTGCATAGCTGAGGACATCTTCTTCCTGTTCAGTCCATTCAGCACATTCCTTGCGGAGCTTGTCGAGTTCCGGTTCAAGCAAATCGGCAGGACGGCAGTCAATAGGTTCTGCATCGCCGATAATTTTTTTGCGGAATTCGGGGTCAATCGGAGTCGGTGTCTGACCGTATTCCCCTCTTACTACGCCCTTAAATTCCTTTGTAACCATTTTATATCTTTCACCCATAAGCACGTTGAATACTGCCTGAGTACCTACAATCTGTGAAGTAGGAGTTACAAGAGGCAGGTCGCCGGCATCTTTACGGACTCTCGGAACTTCCTGAAGAACTTCGGTAAGCTTGTCCTCTTTTCCGGCTTGTTTAAGCTGTGAGAGAAGATTTGAAAGCATTCCGCCCGGAACCTGATATATAAGTGCATTTGCATCAACAGCAAGCATTTTCGGGTCAAGAAGTCCGCTTTTGATGTACTTGTCACGGAGTTTCATGAAATAGTCTCTTATTTCCGTGAGAAGTTTAAGGTCAAGACCTGTATCGTATTCTGTACCCTGAAGTGCTGCAACCATAGATTCTGTCGGAGTGTGGGAAGTACCGTTTGCAAGCGGTGACATTGCAGTATCGATATAGTCAACACCCGATTCTATTGCCTTTAAGAGACACATTGATGCAAGTCCCGATGTATAGTGAGTGTGGAGCTGTATCGGAATTTTAACAGCTTTTTTCAAATCTGCAATAAGACTTCCTGCCCTGTAAGGAGTGAGAAGTGCTGCCATATCCTTAAGGCATATTGAATCTGCTCCGACTGATTCTATTCTTTTCGCATAGTCAACAAAATATTCATTTGTAAACTTGTCGCCGGTAGTGTAGGAAATAGCTATCTGTGTGTGAGCTCCCTCTTTTTTAGCAGCTTTAACAGCAGTTTCGAGATTTCTTACATCGTTGAGAGCGTCAAAAATTCTGATAATATCTATACCGTTTGCAACTGATTTCTGAACGAAATATTCAAGAACATCGTCCGCATAGTGACGGTATCCGAGCATATTCTGACCTCTGAAAAGCATCTGAAGTTTTGAATTGGGGAGATTTTTTCTGAGTGTGCGGAGTCTTTCCCAAGGGTCTTCATTTAAAAATCTTAAACAGGAATCAAATGTAGCACCGCCCCAGCATTCTATTGAATGAAAGCCGACTTTATCCATAAGAGGAAGTACAGGGAGCATTTCCTCCGTAGTCATACGTGTTGCAATAAGTGACTGGTGGGCATCACGTATAACTGTTTCAGTAATACCGATTTTAGCCATAATTTCAACCTTCCTTTACTGAACTGTTGCAAGGGTATCAGACGGATTGACAGTATCGCCTTTTTTAACGAGTATGCTTGTAATTTTGCCGTCGCAGGGTGAAACAATATCATTTTCCATCTTCATAGCCTCGAGAACCATTATAACCTGACCTTTTGAAACAGTATCTCCGACATTCGCCTTTACATCGAGAATAGTTCCGGACATCGGAGCAGATACAGATTCGCCCTCTCCCTTTGCAGGTGCAGACGGTGCAGGAGCAGGCTTTGCAGGAGCTGACGGAGCTGGTGCAGGAGCTGTTATTACAGGAGCAGAGCCGTCAGTAATTTCTTCAACAGCTACATCATAGGATTTTCCATTGACAGTTACGTTAAATCTTTTCATTTTTATATACCACCATTCATTTATTATTATTTTTTAATCAGAAAGGAAGATTATTATGCTTTTTCGGGAGTTTTGTAACTCTCTTTCCGGAAAGCATATCAAGAGCAGATGCTATAACAGCTCTTGTATCAGATGCGGAAATAACTTCATCGATACAGCCTATATTTGAAGCCTTTTCAGCAGATGCAAGAGTGGACTTGTATTCTTCTGCAAGTTCCTTTCTCTTTGCGGAAAGGTTTTCAGCACCCTTTAATTTGTCGTGCCATAAAAATTCAACAGCAGTTTCGGGAAGTACAGGACTTATATAAGCAGATTCCCATGCATATGTAAAGTCGGAGCTTACATCTTTTCCGGCAATTGCACTGAATACAGTTCCGACAGCCTTTCCGGTAACAACAGCAAGCTTAACGGTAGTAGCCTCCGCATAGCTTGAGGCAAGCAGTGACATATTTTTTACATTTGAAACTGTATCTGATGTATCGAAACCGTCAGTATCTGCAAAAGTTACAACAGGAACTGAAAATGCATCACAAAGTCTCACAAAACGTGCAATTTTTGAACAGTCAGCAGATTCGAGTCTGTCAGAAGTCTTGTTAGTTGCAACGATTCCCACGGTTTTTCCCTCTATTCTTGCAAAAGCAGTGTAAGAAGATTTTCCGTATTCTGAATAGAGTTCAATTGCAGTATCGGAATCAGTTACGCCGTTTATAATTCCCTTTAAATCCGGCGATACTGTTCCGGCAGGTTCAAGGGGTTCAAATTCGGGAGCAGGTGAAAGATTGTTTACAGGCATAATATTTATAATATCCCTTGCCTTTTCGATTGCGGATTTTACGTCATCGCATACTGCCGAAGCGATTCCGGCTTTCATAGCAGATTCTGCTGAAACATTTTCCGCATTTGGAGTCATAAAAAATTCGGAATCCTTTGCCATAATTACAAAGTCGGAAGAACATGCAAGTATTGAGGAACTTCCGGCACAAGTTCCGGCAATAACTGCAATCTGCGGAATAACTCCCGATACAGCTGAAGATGATGAAATCATTTTTCCGTATGCCATAAGTGATTCGGCAGTACCGTCCATAACAGCTCCGTTTGAATCATAAATTCCGACAATGGGGTTGCCTGTCTTTGAGGCAAGAAGATAGAGCTTTGAAATTTTTTCAGCATGAGCCATACCAACAGCACCTCCCGAAACGGATTTGTCCTGTGCAAAAGCATAAACAGGGTTTCCGTTTACATATCCGTATGCTGTAACAACTGATGCCGGTTTGTCTTTTTCCATAATACCGGAATTTATCTCGGTATATTTTCCGTCATCGAACAGAGCAGAAAGTCTGTCCTGAATTTTTTGAAATTCCATAATATTCATTCCTTTCGGATAGTGTTATATATTAATGATACTATTTTTACGGCAATTTTTCAAGTATCTGAAAAATTTCCGGATATTTTTTAAGATTATTCACAAAATAAATAAAAACAAGTTTAAAAATAATGGTTAATTTTCCTTGCCTATGGCGTTTCTTATAGCTCTGAGTTCATCAGGAGTAAGCTCTCTGAAAGTTCCGGGTTTAAGCATACCAAGTTTAAGAGGACCTATGCTTATTCTTCTGAGCCTTGCAACTTCAAGACCCACGGCTTCGCACATCTTACGAATCTGACGGTTTCTGCCCTCTTTGATAGTTATAAGAAGTACAACTCTGCCCTGTTGTTTGTCCTTTACAACTACATTTGCGGGCAGTGTCTTTTTTCCGTCAATTTCAACTCCCTCTGCAAGTCTGACAAGCTGTTCATCGGAAATATCCGGTCTGACTGTAACACGGTAAGTCTTGGAAATATGCCTGCTGGGGTGCATTATATTATTTGCAAATTCCCCGTCATTTGTAAAGAGCAGAAGGCCCTCAGAATTTCTGTCAAGTCTGCCAATGGGATATACTCTTTCTTCGAGACCCTCAAGCAAATCCATAACGCATTTGCGGTCAAGCTCATCTGATACAGTTGTAACGTATCCCCTTGGCTTGTTCATCATAATATAGATTTTGTTTTTCTTTTTCGGGATATAAATACGTTCGCCGTCAACAGCAATTATATCCTTTGAACCTGCCTTGTCGCCGAGTTTAACAGGTCTGCCGTTGAGAGTAACTTTTCCCTTTGAAATAAGTTCCTCCGCTTTACGGCGTGAACAGTATCCGGCATCGGCAATAATTTTCTGAATCCTTGTTTTTTCCATAATA
>JAEDMB010000169.1 GCA_016303235.1 Oscillospiraceae bacterium | reverse complement strand
CAATGACGGTAATATTAATTATTATAATCCCGATTCTTTCAAGGACGGAAAAGCTGTATTTAAAATCCCACAGCTCACTTCTTTCGCTGTTACAGATACAATGTCTGATAACAACGACAAGACAGTTAATAATGTCAAGGATTCACCGCTTACAGGTGTAAAACAGGAATCACTGCCATTAATTCTTATGACTGTTGCATTAATCTATATCGTTTACTTTATAAGAAGAAGGAAGAAAATTGGAAAACAAAAATGAAAATCCAAATAAAAAAGGCCTGATAACAGCTATTGTTATTATAATTCTGATTGCGGTTTTAAGTATCGGCGGAATTTTTGCATACAAATATTTTTCCGCCGAAAAAGAAAAAGACTCAAAAGGCGTTGTCGGAAAAATATCTGACGGCTGGGATACAGGCATTGAGGAAGAATCTCAACAGCAACAGGGACGTGGTATTCAGATTCCCGGTTACGGAATAGCCGTAATGGAAGAAGGCGATACAAGCCTTGTTTTAAGCGTTGGAAATCCAAAGGCGAATAACTGCGGATTTTATGCGACTCTGAAACTTGAAGACGGTACAGAGCTTTATAAATCAGAACTTTTAAAGCCTGGCTATGGTCTGACAGAGATTCCGCTTTCCCAGACCTTAAAAGCAGGAGAATACACGGCAATAGTCTATTATAAGTGTGTTACTCTTGATGAGGAACAATCTCCTCTTAATTCTGCAGAGTCAGAATTTAAACTAATTGTTAAGTAAAGTCTGAAATTATGGCTTTCTTATAAAAAAATTATTTATTGAAAGGACTTTTTTTCTATGAAAAAAACAAAAATCATAGCAATACTGACTGCTGTTTTATGTTCAGCAACTCCTGTTATGTCAGTATCTGCTGCAACTCTCTCCGATGTTACCCCTAACAATTCAACAGAGGTAAAAGCTAAAATTATTGACCCCGGTCATGTCAGCTATGTTATCACCATTCCCGAAACTGCTGACTTCGGAATACTTACACAGCCTGAAGATGACAGCAATCCTCATTATGCGTTTAATAATTTTCAGGTTGAGGCAACTGAACTTAACATACAGAGCAATCAGGGTGTAACGATTTCTATGAAGACCGCAGATGATAGCCCGTTCCATATTACACAGAAAGATGTAGCAGAAAATCCTTTTACACTGTCATATGATATTTACGACAGCTTAGTTGACGAAAGCAATATTGCTGATAAAACTGCTTTAAACGACCCTGGTAACACCCCTGGAATGTATGGTTATCACCTCTGTACTTTTGCGTATGGTACAGCTGGCTCAACTCAGGACGTAACGCTTGCCCTTGACCAGAACGCTTTATACAACAAGGAACTTTCTGAAATCGCAGGCGATTACAGCGGATATATTGATTTCCACAGTGCATTAATTCAAATTGGCTGATTTAAAAGCATTCATATGATATGAAAAAAATAAAACCAAATAAATACCTGTATTTTATATTTTTCATAGTGTGCTTTATAGCCTTATTAAAACCTTTAAATATATTTGCTGCTAAAAATGAAGGTAACACAAAAGTGATTGCACGAATTGAAGCTCCTTCTGAAGAATCATCAGAATCATCACAGACTGACAATATTCCGGAAAAAAATACAGACCAAAATTCTCCGCAAACAGGAGATGACATCAATTTATCTCTTTTGATATCCCTGATGCTTATCAGCGGCGGAACGTTTACTGTAACGGCTTTATACAGCAAAAAGAAAAACAAATAATAAATATTATTCCCCTCCTGTCAAATATATTTTATCTGACAGGAGGGGTTTTTATTCCTCAATACGTTTAAGAACATATCGTTCTGACGGCTTGAGAAATACCGTAACAATAAGAATTGCAAGTGCAGTAGCTCCGAGACTTATCGGATATATCTGCATAATCGTTGCAAAGTCCGGAGATTCCGGAAATACGAAAAATATCCAGAAAAGACGTATTCCGCAGATTCCGGCAACGGAACACAATGCCGGAATAAATGATACTCCGAAACCTCTTAAATAGCCTGAAAGAACTTCCTGTGCAAAGCTGAAAAGATATGCAAAAAAGATGTAGCAAAGGCGGATATATCCTGTTTCAATTACGGCTGTATCATCATTGAAAATACTTAAAAGCGGTTTTCCGAAAAGAAGAATTATTCCGCATGTAATTCCCGTAAGCGTAAAGCTCTGTATAAGACAGAGTTTTAAAGATTCAAGACATCTGTCATTTTTTCCCGCACCGTAATTCTGACCGACAAACGTTGTACAGGATTGTCCGAATGAATTCATAACATAAAAAGCAAAGATTTCAAGATTAAATGCTGCCGAAGACGCTGCCATTACTGTTGTGCCGAGACTGTTTACAGCCGATTGTATAACGATATTCGCAAAGGAAAATATCATTCCCTGAATACCTGCCGGAACTCCTATTTTTAAAATATTTACAAGGACTTTTCCGTCAATACGCAGTTTGCTGATATTTATTTTTATATCCGTATCGTTTTTAATAAGGCATAAAAAAAGTATTCCGGAGCTTATTATATTTGATATAACAGTTGCAAGTGCTACTCCGTCAACATTCATTCCGAGAACAGCAACGAAAAACAAGTTCAGAATGACATTTGTCGCTCCCGAAATAACAAGAGCAATCAAAGGTGTTCGGGTATTTCCACAGCTCCTCAGAATTGCCGATTCAAAATTATAAAGAACTACGACAGGCATTCCGAGAAGATATATTCTAAGATATTTTACTGCCATAGAAAAAACTTCATCGGGAACGCCCAGCAGATTCACTACATTGTCTGCAATAAGCTCTCCGAATAAGGTCATAAGCAGTCCGCCGATAAATGCAATTAATACTGATGTATGCACTGTCTTTGATACGGTTTTTATGTCTTTTTGCCCGATAGCCTTAGCAATTATAACATTGCTTCCGAGAGAAATTCCGACAAAAAGGTTTACAAGCAATCCTATAACAGGACTGTTGCTTCCTACAGCTGCCATAGCATTCTTACCGGCATACTGACCTAAAACTGCAATATCAGCTGCATTAAAAAACTGTTGTAAAATTCCCGTCAGTGCAAGAGGTATTGTGTATTTTAATATTTTCTTTCCCAGAAATCCCTCTGTCATGTCAATTTGATTCTTCATTGTCCTTAAATATCCTCTTTTCATTAAAAAGCATTTTAATTATATTATACTACTTTGAAATCACTGTGAGTCAAGCGTATTTCTGATTTTCTGTGTAATATACAAAAAAAGGCTTTTTATGTTCAGACAAAACAGCGGAATTATATACAAATTTTCAGCTCTGCTCGCTTAGAAGAATTGATACTCTGTTTTGAATATATTCGGCTGTCTGCTCTGCGGACTGTCCTCCGCCGAAATATGCAGAAACTTCCTCATCGCATATATTCAGTATGGATTCGTTGTAATAGTTCATACAGGAATCGGAATTTATGATATAATCACAGTAAAAATCACGTTC
>JAEDMB010000168.1 GCA_016303235.1 Oscillospiraceae bacterium | reverse complement strand
GATACGGGTTCCATTCCGAGAACTCTGCCACGTCTCTTATTGAGTTCGCCCATAACATCGCCGGTATTGTCATCGGGGATAATTACTTTAAGCTCTGAGAATGGTTCAAGGAGTACGGGGTCAGCCTGACGCATACCCTCCTTATAAGCTATTGATGCAGCTGTTTTGAATGCCATTTCGGAGGAGTCAACAGGGTGATATGAACCGTCAACAAGTATAGCCTTAAGACCTACAACGGGACAGCCGGCAAGAACTCCCTTTTTAATACTTTCCTCAAGTCCTTTCTGAACTGCGGGGAAGTAGTTTTTAGGAACTGCACCGCCGAATACTTTTTCTTCAAATACAAGTGTATCACTTATGCATGGTTCAAATTCAATCCATACATGACCGTACTGACCGTGACCGCCTGACTGTTTCTTGTGCTTGCCCTCAACCCTGACTTTCTTTCTGATAGTTTCCTTATAGGCAATTTTCGGAGTTTTAAGAATGATATCAACGCCGAATTTTCCTTTAAGTTTAGCTCCGGCAATTTCAAGGTGCTGTTCACCGAGACCGCTGAGAATCTGTTCTTTTGTATCGTCATTCTGAATGTATGAAAGAGTTTTGTCTTCTTCAAGAAGTCTCTGCATACCCGCTGAAATTTTAGCTTCATCGCCCTGTGCGGAAGCGTATACAGCCATTGAATAGCATGGTGCGGGGAACATCATTTCACCAAATTCGATTTTTCTGTCGGCAGAAGTGAGAGTTTCAGAAGTTTTTGCATTTATCTTGACTGCAACAACAATGTCACCCGCTCCGGCAGATTCGACTTCTGTCTGTTTTTTACCGCAGAGATTATAAAGCTTTCCGATTTTTTCGGGGTATCCTGTTGTTGCGTTTACGATTTCGGTGTTAGCTTTAAGAGTACCTGACATGACTTTTATATATGACATCTTGCCGACAAACGGGTCAGCAACAGTCTTGAATACAAATGCTGAAAGGGGAGCATCTTTAGTGCATGGAATTTCCTTGATTTCGTCCTTTGTAATAAATGCCTCGGCGGGATAAACTTCGTCAGGGGAGGGAACGAGGAGTTCAAGTTCCTTTAAGAGCATATCTATTCCGGCGAGTGTCAATGCGGAAGTACATACAACAGGAGTTATAATTCCGCGGTTCATACCGTCATGAATACCGTCAATAAGTTCCTTTTGTGTAAAGGGTTCTCCCTCAAAGAATTTTTCCATAAGTTCTTCGGAAGTTTCGGCAACAGCCTCGCTTATTGCACCTATAAGACCGTCTATACGGTATTCCATTTTTTCGGATAATTCAGCGGTAGGCATATCTGTTTCAACAGCGTTGCCCTTTTCGTCGTATTTATATGATTTCATCTCTATGAGATTTATATATGAAACAATTTCCCTGTCCTTGATTACGGGAACGACTACGGGGCATACAGTAGGGCCGAATACTGTTTTAAGCTGTGTGAGAACGTTGAAAAAATTAGCGTCCTTGTCGTCAATCTTTGTGATTACGAACATTTTTGACTTGCCCTGCTTGATAGCCTCATCATAAGCTTTCTGAGTTCCGACTTTTACTCCGGATTTTGCGGATACGGTAATTAAAACGTTGTCAGATGCACGGACGCCCTCAATCATTTCTCCTGCAAAGTCGAAAAGTCCGGGAGTATCGAGGATATTGATTTTAATATCATTGTATTCGCATGATGCGAGAGCAGTATTGATAGAAATTTTTCTTTTGATTTCCTCACTGTCATAGTCGCAGACAGAAGTTCCGTCAGAAGTTTTTCCGAATCTTTCAGATGCACCGGTTTTGCAGAGGATAGCTTCTGCAAGCATAGTTTTACCGGAGCCGTTATGACCGGCTATTGCGATATTTCTTATTTTTTCGGTAGTGTAGTCTTTCATAGTGAAAAATCTCCTTAAAATATTATGTAAAGTTTTAATAAGTGCAGATATTTACTTACTTGATTATTGTAGCATTTTTCATATAAATTTGCAACAGATTTATAAAATTTCTATATTAAATACAATAACAGCTATATAATTTTGTAAATTATGCACAACGTTTCTGACCGTTCCAGCCGTAAATAAGGAAAATATATCCGGCAAGCCATACAACAGTAAATATAATTAACTGTATTAATGATGTTCCGTAAAATCTGAAAGTACGCATTACAAGTTCTGAACTTTCCATAGTGAGAAATACGCAAAGTATCGGCAGAAAAATATACTTGAATACATTTACTCCTGCACCGGTATGCTTCAGAATTTTTATAAGCCTTGAAGTATTTCCGATTACATTGCTTGCATAGTATGATATAACTATTCCATAAAATCCGAAATGCGGTACAAATATGAGAACAGATGATATTCTCACGGCATATTCAGCTATATAATTTATTGATGAAAAACCCTGTAATCCAAGACCTTTAATCAGTGCCTCAAGAATTATTTCAAGATATATAAAAGGCACTACGGGAGCTATAATTGTAATCATTTTTCCGGCAAGCTCTCCTCCGCCCATAAGGATACCTATTTCCTTTCCGAAACGCATCATCACTGCTGATACGGGAATTGAGAACATCAGAGTACCTTCAATTAATTTTTTAGTAATGCTTATAATACGCTCCTTGTTTCCGGAAGCGTTTTCCCTTGCGGATTCCGTGACGACTATTCCCGAAAGCGAGCATAATATTACTGACGGAAAAAATAAAGCGGGAATTACTATTGCCTCAAATATTCCGAACTGACTGAAAGCCTCTGTAAATGAATTTCCATGCTGTTTAAGTGTTATGGGAATAAGTGAATCGTTTGCACTGCTAAGTGCGGAAGTCATACAGCTACCGAACATTATCGGGACGGCATAGCGGATATATTTTCTGAAATTTATTGATGCTTTTCCTGAATACTGTTTTTTTCGTTTCAGAAAGATTATCATGAAGTATATCAGAGAAGTAAGATTTCCGCATACTATTCCGGCAGTCATAAGCTCGCAGACCTGTGCATTGCCCGGGTTTGTCAGAGTAAATACAAGTATTGCAATTACAGCGGATTTTACGGCAAATTCCATTATATCGGCTCTTGCAGTAAGACTTACTTTCCGCATTGCGTTGAAATATCCCTTGAAACATGAGGAAAAAGCTCCGACAGGCAGTGAAAAAGCTATAAAATACAACGGTTTTGTCATATCCGGAGTATTAAAAAATTTTATGCTTATCTTTTCACCGAATAAAAATAATATCAGTGCTGTTGATATGCTTAATGCAGTACACATCATAAAGGCATATCTCAGAACTCTGTCAGGATTTCCGTTATTTTTTCCACGTTCTTCCGATACAAGCCGGCTCGTACACAAAAAGGCGTTGCCGTTTGATACCATTCCTGCAAGTACCATAAATGAACCTGTAAGAGATACAATTCCCATTGCGGAACTGCCGAGACGTTTTGTTATTGTAACATTGAGAAGAAGTGATGCCGTATCAAGAATTAACTGCATTATAGTCAGCATTGCTGTATCTTTTATAATTCTGTTCCTTAAAATCATTGCAAGACCTCCGTAATTTTTATATTATATATTTATTGCGGATTTTATGTTTCAATGAC
>JAEDMB010000033.1 GCA_016303235.1 Oscillospiraceae bacterium | reverse complement strand
TCTTCTGCTACCTCGTTTACAGCGGAACTTGCAATATCGAATGTTATTCCTAAATTTCTTCCAAGAATTGCAATCTGTTTTATTGCCTCTGTTACTGCAAGAGCCTGCTGTATTCTTTTGCTGTTGTTGTTTTTGCTGATGATTTTTTTTAATTTGCTGAAGTTTACCATACAATAATATCTCCTTGTTTGTTTTTTGTGTATTTATCTTATCACAATCAATCAAAAAAAGCAAATCAGATGTCCTTAAAACAATTCTTTAATGTCCTTTAAAAAAATTATAACGCTGTTAAAAATATAGTGATATGTCGTTTTTGAACGTCATAGATTTCAATTTTGTAGGATTGCACAAAAATTCAGCTTTGTTATTGACAAAAACGAATATATATGATATGATAGTTTTGCTTAAGGAATTTTATCTTGTTTAAAAGGATTTTAACACAAATTTATAAGGATTTCAAGGATTATATTTCAGGAATAAAATCCTTGATTCCGGAAAGGAAAAAATATGTCAGTCAATACTCCCGAAAAGGAAGACGAAATAAAGTGGAAAAAGAATTTCGCCTCAAATCTGAACGACCTTATATTTGAAAAAAATATAAACATAAACAAGCTTTCGGGCATTATCGGAATCGACCCCAAAACACTGCGTAATTACTGTGATGCAAAAAGTATTCCGACTGCTATAAACCTCATGAAAATTGCGGAATATTTCAATGTCACAACCGACAGCCTTATATCCTGCAAAGTTCCTGATGTCGGATACTGCGACCGCACTATAATTGAGCTTGGCTCTCTGATAAAGGATTTTGATGTTTATGTTGATATGAAAAACTGTGACAATGAAAGTGTAACGATTACTTTCAATGATAAAATCATTTCAATGATTATAAGAGAGCTTTATCTTTCAAAAAAGCGTGATGACTATGCGAAAATTACAGCGAATCTTGCGAAATCATACGGAAATATGAGGATATACAAAAATCATCTTATTGACTTTCTGACATTTCAGAATATTATGGAACATGAATATATTTATAACGGACTTGAAGAATATATTCATGAATATATTCTTCTTGATACCGGAAAGCCCTGCTTAGGATATGACGGGTATACAGCCGAGGAAATAGATAAGCGTACTGAAGAGTGGGATAATATGAGTTCAGAAGAAAGAGAAATATGGTGGAAAAATTATCTTAAGGAAAAAGAAAAGTAAAAAAACACCGGAACGGAAAATTTAAATCCGTTCCGGTTTTCTTATAGGTAATGACTTCTTAAAATTCTGTTTATAGATGCCTCGTGGAGAAATTCATCTTTTATGCTGTTGTCCACAAGATGATTTACATTTATGTGTGAAAACATTTCATCGGGAGTAACGCTGTAAAGCTTGCACATCATTGCCAGCTGATTGAAATTAGGTTCCTGTTCACCGTTTTCCCAAAGAATAACCTGTTCGGGAGTACAGTTTAAAAATCTTGCAAGCTTTTCGGGGGAGTACTCTGCATTTTCTCTTAAGGATTTAAGTTTTTTTCCTGTTGAATTTTCTTTCATAATATTATTTCCTTTCTTTAATTAGCTAACAGAATTGCTAATTTCGTTAGCAATCCGGATTGAAATATACTTACAGCAAAATACTGTAAGCGTGAATGATATTATATCAGTTTTCGGAAAGTATACGCATAAGCTTTTTCTGAATACGGACATATTCCTGTGCGTCTGTTTTTCCGAGTTTCTGAAGTATTTTTGTCATGTATTTTACAATTTCCTGATGATGTTCTTCAAGAAGGGCAATGCCCTTTTCGCTTAACTTCACTATAATCTGACGGTTGTCCGCAGAATCGGGAGTACGTGTAATAAGCTGATTTTTTTCAAGATTATTGAGAATAACAGCAATTCTTGCTGTACTTACAATCATTTCATCACTTAAATTTTTTGGGTGAGCCTGATTATTATGATTTTTGAGATAGTTCAGAACGAACATTTCACCTTTCATTGTCTTTGAAAGTTTACGGTCGAAACATATATGCGAACGGGTTCCACGCATATTGACGATTTCTTCCGCCATAGAGCAGTAATCCATATATAATCACTTCCTAATATAAATAGCTATCTTTGTTAGCAATTATAGTATACATCATTCATAACTGTTTGTCAAGACCTTTTTATATAAATTGTAATTATGCACAAATATTTCTTTTTGAAATTCTGCGAATTATGTACAACTCTGACATAATATAATAATACTGCCGGATTTATATTTTTTTAAGGGGTGATTTTATGATTTTAAAGCTTTTGAACAGCCTTATACTTTTTGCACTTCATGTTGATAATATGGGAGTTTTCCCGAAACCGCTTTCAAAAAAAGATGAGGAAAAATATTTTGAAATGATGTATAAGGGTGACAAGAACGCTAAAGATAAGCTTATTGAACATAATCTCCGGCTTGTTGCACATATAGTCAAGAAATACAATCCCAGCCAGCAGGAACAGGAGGAGCTTATTTCAATCGGGACAATAGGTCTTATAAAGGCTGTCACTACTTTTGATTATACAAAAGGAGCTAAATTTGCGACTTATGCAAGCAGATGTATAGAAAATGAAATACTTATGAATTTCAGGGCGACAAAAAAATCGGCAGGAGATGTATACATCAGCGAGCCGATTGAAACCGACAAGGACGGAAACACATTAACACTTATCGACCTTGTGGACGACGGAAAGGATATAAATCAGCAGGTTGATATGATGATTTATTCCGAACAGCTTATGCGTTTTATTGACAAGTGCCTTACAAAGCGTGAGAGGAAAATAATAGTAATGCGTTACGGGCTTTACGGAACACTTCCACGAACGCAGAATGAAGTTGCGGAAATACTTGATATTTCCCGTTCATATGTTTCGAGAATAGAGAAAAAAGCTCTTGAAAAGCTCAGAAAAATGTATGAAACAACGCCTTTCTGATTTTAATATTAATGTAAAAGGCTTTAAATCAACATAAATCTGAAAACTTGTTGTTCAGTTTTTAAAAACAATGTGCTATAATAGATTCATAGAAAAAAACAAGGAGGTTCTTGAATATGAACACAGACAAAATTTATGCACAGACGCTTGCAGTCGAATATGCACCAAAGGATACATCTAAGATTATAGCACTAAGAAAGCTTGACAGAAAGGCAAAAATGCCCGCAACAGTTTTTACTTATACATTCGGCATTATTGCATCGCTTGTTACAGGTCTGGGAATGTGCCTTGCTATGAAGGTAATTGGTTCGGGTGTTGCATCTATGGTATTCGGAATTATTATCGGCATTATAGGATTTATTGCTATGGGAGTTAATTATCCCATTTACAAGCGACTTCTTGAAAACGGAAAGAAAAAATATGCTTTTGAAATAGTAGAGCTTGCAAAGGAAATCAGTGAAAGTTAAATTTTTGAGGCACAGCCGTAATGAAAAAATCTGAAAGCAAATATTTTAATACAGCCCGAAAAATGAATAAGGCATTGCTGGAACTGCTTGAAAAAAGGATTTTGAATATATAACTGTAAAAGAAATATGCGAAAAAGCGGAAGTAAACCGTTCTACATTTTATCTTCACTATGATAATACAAGGGATTTGCTGATTGAAAGCATTGAAAATATTCGTCTTGATTTTTTAAAATATTTCAATGCGGATAAAAATACCATAAAGTTAAAAATCAGAAACGGTACTCTGAAAGAACTGAATTTTATAACATCAGATTATCTCATACCGTTTTTGAATTTCATAAAGGATAACAGGAGAATTTTTAAAATAACTGTTTCAAAATCTTCCGCTATGGATTCCGAAAACACTTTTAAAAAATTATTTCAGTATATTTTCAATCCGATAATGGAAAGATTCAGATGTCCCGAAGATGAAAGGATTTATATAATAAATTTTTATATAAACGGCATTACTGCTGTAATTATGGAGTGGATAAAAAATGAATGTTCTTTGTCACCTGAAAAAGTATGCTGTATTATAAAGAAATGCATTTTAAACAATAAGGATTATTACTGAAAAAAATACGGTATTTCGTGAAACAACTGCGAAATACCGTAATTTTTCTATGTCAGCAGATTAGTCCATGTATCTTTTCCGGCAATTCCGTCAATGTCAATACCGCATTTTTTCTGAAACTGTTTGACAGCATATTCCGTATTACAGCCAAAATCGCCGTCAATACCGTATGCACCGAGATTAAAGCCTTTTGAATCAAGAAGTATCTGAAGAGATTTTACGGCATTTCCGTAGCTGTCTTTTTTAAGTAAGGGGAGAATTACAGAAACGGATTCCGTAAATTTATTATAGTCAGGTCGGGCATATCCGAATATCAAAGGGCTTTCGGAACTTATTTCACGGCAACGCACACGGTCATCGGGATAAATTCCGTTGTTTCCTTCGATTACAGATAAAAAGCCGTTTTCTGATTTTTCAATAATTCCGACATGGTCGGCATCTCCGGAATAATCCCAGTCATAATAGATTATATCACCGGATTTGAAATTTTTATCGGTATGCCATACGCCCATTTTTTTGAACTTTTCAATCTGACTGTTGCATGACATATCCACAGGAATAATATCAGTAATATCAAGCTTTTCTGCAAGCCATGATATAAAGCATGCACACCATTCAATGCGGTAATTATAGCCCATATCAAGGCAGTATGCAGTATAATCATTTCCAATCTGTTTTTTTGCAAGCTGAATAATTTTATTTTTCATTTGAATTTTCCTCCCTGTTTTTCTGATACTGCGTACCGAAGTAAAAGCTTATAACGACTGTAAAGACTGTCTGGAACTGTTCGGGGGATATTTGACCCTTGAGCGACAGAACTGCGAAAACAGCCGTTAAAATAAGCGTTACGATTGATTTGACATCAATCAGTTTTGCGAGATTTTTAATCATGTTCAAGCACCTCGATTTTATGTTTAAGTTCTCTTATTTCTTCATTGAGAGCAGAAACCTGTTCCTCTAAAATAGGTACGCGGACAGTAAAATTATTATGCTTTCTGACTTCTTCGGTAAGATTTTCAAGCTTGGTATTTACAACAGCCTGATTTATTTCAAGCTGATGCTGTAATTTTCTGTTGCTTGCCGAAGTAGTGAATATAACTCCCGCAACGGAGCATACTCCCGTGATTAATGCAGTAATTATTTCAGTCATTTCTCTCCTCCTGAAAATGTATTTCTATAAAAGGGCAGAAAATACCGATTATTTAAACGCAGGAATTTAAAATTCACGGAATATTTACAGTTTGTTAATAATTAAGGACAAAAAAACACGGTATTCTGCAAATAATCACAGAATACCGTGTATTTGATGGTTGAACCGGCTGGATTCGAACCAGCGGAATGACGGAGTCAAAGTCCGTTGCCTTACCCCTTGGCTACGATTCAGTATTTGAGTTACATGATATTATATCACAGTTTAATATAAAAAGTCAATATAAACTCAAAAAAATATTTTTTTTAATCAAGGATAATTTTAAAGCTTGATTTTTTCAATAAATCATGATATAATAAAACAAAAAACCGGAGGTTTTAATAAATATGAAACGTGAAAACTATATTTCATGGGACGAATATTTTATGGGAATAGCAAAGCTTTCCGCACAGAGGAGCAAGGATTCTTCAACACAGGTGGGAGCTTGTATCGTCAATGAGGAAAAAAAGATAGTAGCAGTAGGTTACAACGGTATGCCGACAGGCTGTAATGATGATGATATGCCGTGGGAACGAACTGGTGAAACATCTCTTGACACAAAATACCCCTTTGTATGTCATGCCGAGCTTAACGCAATACTTAACAGAAATACGGCAAGCCTTAAAAATGCGACTCTCTATGTAACACTTTTTCCGTGCAATGAGTGTGCAAAGGCAATAATACAAAGCGGTATAAAAAAGGTTGTGTATGCTGAAAACAAGTATGCCAATACGGAGGGAGTAAAGGCATCAAAGCTTATGTTTGAAAAATGCGGAGTTGAAACCGTTCAGTATAAATCATCAGGAAAGATTCTCAATATAAATCTCTGATTATATCGGGAAGTTCGCTGATTTTATTAATATACGGAACACCCTCGGGAACTTTTCCGAAACCATATTTTGCATGAATGAACTTTACTCCGGCTTTTACTGCTGAATTGTAATCCCATTCAGTATCGCCTACATAAACCGATTTTTCACAGCCGGAACGTTCATGCACAAGCTTTATATTATAATCCTTTTCTTTCAGAGTATTTCCGAAACATTCCCTGTCGGAGAAATATTTTTCAAAACCGTAATGATTCAGAAAAGCTTCAATATATCCTTTCTGACAGTTGCTTACTATTGAAAGCCTGTAATTTCCGGAAAGAATTTTAAGAGTGCTTTCGAGTTCGGGATAGAGTTCTGCACCGTATTTAAGCAGATATTCTTCTTCGTACTCAAAGCATTTTTTATATATAAGTTCAATATCCAAATCGGGGTAATTCTGAAAAAGCATGAGAGCAATTTCGTCCATAGTTTTTCCCATAATGCTTTTCATGAAATTATCATCAACGCTTATTCTGCCGTCCGAATAGTCTCTCATAGCGTTATTCCAGGCGACAGCGACCTGCTTTGAAGAATCCCAGAGAGTGCCGTCCAAATCGAATATAATTCCGTTCATAAATTAAAGCTCCTTAATTATTTTATTTTCCAAAATTGAATTTAAAATTATTATATCATATTTTTGAGTGCAAAACTATTGTGAACAGCAACAAAAAAAATATTGCTGGCTTGTGCAGTATTAACATAAATAAAAAATTTTTAATGTTTTTATTGACAAACATCATTATATAATGTAACATTAATTCATAGAATATTTGCGAAAGGAAAGTTTAATATTTATGCTTATTCCAAACGACCCTGCTATACTTTTAAGCTATATAAATACAATGCTAAGAGATAATTATAAAAATCTTGATGATTTATGTAAGAGTCTCGATGTTTCTGAAGATGATATAATCAGCAGGCTTAAATCAATAGGATATTCCTATGACGAAAAATTAAACAGATTTAAATGAGGAGATTTTTTTTATGAATTTATTTTCAAAATGCTTTTCCGTGGCAACAGCGATTACACTTTCAATGTGCAGTATGTCTGCCGTCAGCTCATTCGGAGAAACTGCCGAAAAGGTTTCATATACATTAAGCTTTGACCTTGACGGAGGAACATATGTGGATTATGATTTCCCTGATATGACAATAGAGGGAAGTTCTTCAATACTTATTCCGGAGGGAGAGCTTGAAAAAGACGGCTATTATTTTTCGGGCTGGACTTATGACAATTACATTATGTATCAGGAGGGCGATGCGTTTAAAATGCCCGAAAGCGACACAGTTCTTTCGCCTGTATGGTTTAAGGAAGGTGACAAGGATTTCCACACAGTAACATATGATGCTGACGGCGGGGAATTTCTTGAACCCGCAGACGAAGTTTCCTCTGTTGCAGGGCTTGCTGTTCTTATTCCTAAAGATGTAGTTCAGAAAGAGGGATTTCAGCAGTGTGGCTGGACTGACGGAGAACGCATATTCCAGAAAGGTCAGAAAATGATTGCTCCCTCATATGATTTAGTTCTTTATCCTGTCTGGAGAGCATGGCACAATGTAAACTATCTTGCCGGAGATTTTGACGATGTTATCGGCGGAACAGCCGTTTCATTTGAAAAATTTGCAACACAGTCCTTTGAACTTGCCGACAATACAAGATTTGCAAGAAAAGGCTATAATCTTTCCGGCTGGCACTGCGAAAATGACGGCAAGGATTATCTCACAAGTGCAACTTATATAATGCCCGATGAGGAGGCATATTTTACAGCTATATGGAATCCTCTGACCTATAATGTAAAATTTTCAGCGTCACTTACTCAGATAACAAAAGTAAAAGCATCTTACGGCGATACAATTACAGTACCGGAATGTGAGTTTACAAAATCGGGATATGTTTTTGCAGGCTGGACATACAAGGGCAAAACATACTGGCCGAATGATAAATTTGAAATTCCGGCACTTCTCAAGGGTGAAAGTATTTCATTCGGCTGTAAATGGGTAAAGGAATCCGATATATCAGACGAACAGCTTAACTGTTTTTCGCTTATAGATGCAAAAAGAGCTTATAAAAACGGTGAAATTACTCTTGAAGAACTTCAGAAACAGGCAGATTTTCTGCTTAACAAGTAAAAAAATCAAGGGCGGAAATTCATATTCCGCCCTTTTCTGATTTACTGCATATACTGTACCACTGACAGTCACCGCATATATTTTCAAGAAAATTTTTTTCAAGTATTTCTGATTTTACTTTCTTTTTCAAATCGCTGTATCTGTAAACAGTATTTTCATTGAGCTTACAATATTCAAGAATTTTTCTGTCATATGAAAAAGCTTTTCCGGATATGCAGTTTTTCGGACATCCGGAGCATATGACATCAGATTTGACTGCAAGAAATATTTCGGGATTTTTTTCAAGTTCTGATATTACTTTGTACATATTTCCGGTAAATTTTTCACTGTAACCCTTACCCTCAAAAAATTCAGTACAAAGCAGATGATGAGGCCTAAGCGTTAACATATTTTCCAATTGCCTTTACGATTAATGATGCACAGAAAATTTTTACAGCGTCCGGAATTATAAACGGTATAACGCACCATGAAAGAGTCTGCATAAGTCCGACACTTCCGTTATTTTTAGAGTATACAAGCATAAACCATGCTGTGCCGAGTATATAGCATGCAAGAAGTCCGGCAACCATAGAGCATATAAGTACGGGATAGCTTTTTCCAAGAAGCTTTTCAAAAAGCCACATTACAAGTGCAGATGCTACAAATCCGACTATATATCCGCCTGTTGTGCCTGCTATTACGCCGAGTCCTCCGGAAAATCCTGCAAACACCGGAACTCCGCAAGCTCCTAAAAGAACATAGGCAAGAACTGACATTGTACCAAGTTTTCCTCCGAGAAGTCCGATTGCGACAAATATTCCGAAAGTCTGAAGTGTGAACGGTACAGTCATAGGTATCTGAATCCACGCACATACTGCAATCAAAGCCGTACACATTCCGCATTTTGCGATGTCCTTTACTGAAATTTTTGATTTTTCCATAATAATAAATTCCTCCTTTGATTTTGATTATATCACAGTATTTTCAAAATGTCAACCATATTTTTCAAAATAAGGTGACATTTTTCAAAAAAAAATAATTTCTCTGTATTTACATTTTGATTCAGAAATGCTATAATAATAAAACAGAAAAATTTTTTGAGAGGTAATTTTTTATGAAATACGGCTTTAACTGCGGAATATGGGGAAATCTTTTCGGAGTTCCGGGTATTGTTGCGGACAGGTTTCTTAAAATAGCAGACGGTTCGCAGTTAAAAGTATTGCTTTATCTTCTGCGGAATAACGGAAACTCCTTTGAAACTGATGAAATTGCACAGGCTCTTGACTTGCCGGAGGATACTGTAAGCGATTCTGTATTGTTCTGGCAACAGCATGGAATACTTCCTTGTGATAATAACAGTGAACTGCCGGCTGTAAACAGTATATTTTCAATGCCTTCGGCTGTACTGCCGGAATCTGTTCCGGAAAAGCGGAAAGATTATATTTCTTATTCAAGGGATTCAAGCGAAGGGCTTAATATTACTCCGTCAGAAATATCGGATATGCTGAAATCAAATCCGAATCTGCGTGAGCTTTTCAATACCGCTGAAAAATATTTAAGCAACTTTAATTTTGCCGTACAGCGTTCACTTGTATGGATTTATCAGTATCTCGGACTTCCGGCAGAAGTAATTATAATGATTGTAAGCTACTGCAGTTCTGTAAATAAAACTTACATATGGGAAATAGAATCCATTGCAGTTGATTTTAAGAGAAACGGAATTGACAGCCTTGAACTTGCACAGAATGAAGTAAACCGTCTTAAGGAATCTGCTGAAAACCGTTCATTTATTGCGAAAATTAAAAGAATGTTTTCAATGGAAAGTGGTCCCAGCACTAAACAGAGAAATTATATAATAAACTGGAAATCGGAAAAATATCCCGTTGAGCTTATAAATCTTGCGTATGATGAAGCCATAGAAAACACCGGAAATCACGCAAGAATTCCAATAGAATACATAGACACTATTCTTAAAAGGTGGAAGGAAAAAAACATCACAACAGTTGAACAGGCTGAAAAGGACAATGTTGATTTCAAAAAACTGTTTAAAAAAGAAAAAACAGAATCAGATTCCGTTAAAAATACGGAAAGCAATGATTTTGAAGATGAATATGAGGCATTATGGAATAATTATTAAGAGGTGCTTTTAAAATGGATAAAAGTGAAATTTATGAAAAAGCTATGAATATCATACAAAAAAGACGTATTGATGCTATGAATGAAAATCAGAGAAGAATTGAAGAAGTAAACAGCAATGTCCCCGAAATAAATGAATTTAATGCACATCTTTACAATACAAGTCATGAAATATTCAGAATTATTTCAGAGGGAAAAAACGTTGAGCAGAGAATTGCAGAGCTTAAAAAGTCAAACCTTGACATTCAGAGACTTATAAAATCTACTCTCAGAAACTATAATTATCCGCCCGATTACCTTTCTGTACAGTATTGTTGCAATGACTGTAATGATACAGGGTATAAAGACGGTCATTATTGTCACTGCTTTATGGAGCTTGTCGGAAAGCTTTCCGCCGATGAAATGAATAAAACTTCACAGATAAGGCTTTCAAGCTTTGATACGTTCAGCCTTGACTATTATCATGGAAATGATTATGATATAATGAAAAAGCATTTTGAAAAAGCAAAATCCTTTGTAGAAAATTTCGGCAAAGAAAACGAAAATATTATAATGAGCGGTGATACCGGTCTCGGAAAAACTCACCTTTCACTTGCAATTGCAAATGAAGTTCTGAAAAAGGGTTACAGTGTCATATATGATTCAGCAATAAATATACTGCATAAAATAGAAATGGAGCATTTCGGACGTGACAAAATAAATGATACTCTTTCACTTGTTAATGATGTTGACCTGCTTATACTTGATGACCTCGGAACAGAATATTCCACTCCGTTTTATGTATCAACTGTATATAACATAATAAACACACGCCTTAACATGTCAAAGTCTACTATAATAAGCACAAATCTTTCCACAGAAGAAATTAAAAACAGATATTCTGAAAGAGTAAAATCCCGCCTTGTTACAATGTATATACCTATGCAGTTCAAAGGCAAGGACGTAAGACTTCAGAAAAAACAGCGTGAAATCAAAAAATAGTTTTCTTGACTTTATATTATAAAAATGCTATAATTACTGAAGTGAATAAAATGCTGAAGAAAGGATTATCATTATAATGAAAGTAACTCTGATAACTCACACCCCCGACCCCGAAAAAATTATAGCATCTTCCGCAAAGCTCTGCTATTCAGATACAAGTGCTATGAATCTTATGGAGGGGCTTGACGAGCAGAAAACAAAATCATTCGTTGAAATGCTTGCTGATATGGGTCACGAAAGCCCCATTGAGCATATAACATTTACATTCGGGATAGAGGGAGTTTCAAGAACTCTCCTTGCACAGATTACAAGACACCGCATAGCATCATTTTCTGTACAGAGTCAGAGATATGTGCGTCAGGATAATTTTCAGTATATAACACCGCCTGCAATTGCGGAGAATCCCGGGGCATGTGAAATCTATAAAAAATCAATGGAAAATGCCGTGAGGGATTACAATACTGTAAGTGATATTCTTGAAAAGAAATACTATCAGGAATTTATCAGTCAGGGTATTCCCGAAAAATCTGCAAAAAGCAAAGCCGAAAAAAAAGCTATCGAGGACGCAAGATTTATTCTTCCGAATGCCTGCGAAACTAAAATGATGGTTACTATGAATGCAAGAAGTCTGCTGAATTTCTTTAAACTCAGATGCTGTAACAGAGCTCAGTGGGAAATACGTGAGCTTGCATGTGAAATGTTAAGGCTTTGCAGTCAGGTTGCACCGTCAGTATTCAGAAATGCCGGAGCATCATGCTGTAGCGGAAAGTGTCCCGAAGGTAAAATGTCATGCGGTAAGGCTGAAGAAGTAAGAAAATATATTTCCTCGCTTAAAAAAACTGTTTAAGAATGGTGAGTTAAATGCTTGATTTCAGAATTATTGATATATCTGATAAAGACAGAATTTGCAGTTGCCTTGAAAAATCAGATTTTCAGGGTTGCGAATACAGTTTCGCAAACAATATGGCCTGGCGGAGATTAAGCAATTCCAGAATAGCATTTTATAAGAATTTTTATATCTCCTGTGCCTTTGATACTGATGACAATATACCTGTATTTCTTTTTCCGTCAGGAGAGGGGAATTATAAAGAAGTTATTGACGAGATGAAACTATATGCTGAAAGTCTCGGAAAACCTTTGAAAATATCCGGAGTTACAAAAAAGGCTCTTGAACTTCTCAACAGCCTGTATTCCGGAGAATTTACTGTTGAATATGACCGTGACAGTTCCGACTATATCTATAATTCATCAGACCTTATTAATCTTTCCGGAAGAAAATATCATCAGAAAAGAAATCATCTTTCAAAAATAAATCAGTATAACTGGAATTTCTCCGTAATGACCGAATCTGATTTTGATGAGTGCATAGAATTCAGTGCATTGAATTACAACGGAAAAAACGGCATTGATGATTTTTCAAGCGTTGCGGAGCAGTTCGCAATAAATACATTTTTTACGAATTTCCGTGAATTTGGTCTTTTCGGAGGAGTTATAAGAATAGACAATAAGGTCAGAGCATTTACAATAGGCGAAAGACTTAACAGCGATACTTTATGTGTTCATATCGAAAAGGCAGACACTTCATATCAGGGAATATATCCCGCAATAAACAATCAGTTCTGCAAAGCATTTGCGGGAAATTTCAGATATGTAAACCGTGAGGAGGATATGGGAATTGAGGGACTCAGAAAGTCAAAACTTTCCTATAATCCCGCATATATCCTTGAAAAAAATACAGTTATCTTTAAATAATAAAACTGAAAGGAAGTATATAATATGATTTATGTTTTTCTGGCTGACGGATTTGAGGAAACAGAGGCAACAGCTCCTGTTGATTTGTTAAGACGTGCAAAGAAAGATGTTGTTACTGTCGGAGTAGGAAAAAATAAAATTACAGGCTCTCACAAAATAACTGTTATGACAGATACGACTACGGATAAAATTACTCTTGACGATTCGCTTGAAATGATAGTTCTCCCCGGAGGTATGCCCGGAACTCTTAATCTTGAGGCTGATGAAACTGTACAGAAAGCAATTGATTTCTGTATCGAAAACAATAAGATTATAGGTGCAATCTGTGCAGCTCCGTCAATACTTGGTCACAAAGGACTTCTTAATGGTAAAAAAGCTGTATGCTATACCGGTTTTGAAAAGGAACTTAAAGGTGCTGTAATTACCAATTCTCCTGCTGTTGCTGACGGCAATATAGTTACATCAAGAGGTGCGGGAACTGCTGTCGAATTTGGTCTTAAGCTTATTGAAGTTCTTGAATCAAAGGCTTTAAGCGAACAGATTAAATCTTCAATACTTTTTGAATAATTATGGATAAAAAGGAACTAAGAAAAATTTTCCGTAAGAAAAGAAATCAGATTTCCGGAAAGTCTGAAAAGGATTTAAAAATTGCGGAACGTGTTCTCAGTCTTGAGGAAGTAAAAAATTCCGGAAACATACTTATATATGTGTCATACGGTTCTGAAACAGATACGCATTTTATAATAGAAAATCTTCTCAAATCAGGGAAAAACGTAGCTGTTCCAAGATGTCTTGAAAACGGAATTATGGAATTTATATATATAAATTCCCTTGATGAACTGTCAGCCGGAGCTTTCGGAATATCTGAACCCTCCGGAAATTACAAGGCAGTTATAAATCAGAATACTGTCTGTATCGTTCCGGCACTTTCATTTTCTCCGGACGGTACACGTCTGGGATACGGCGGAGGCTATTACGACAGATTTCTTGAATCAGAAAATATATATACAATCGGAATCTGCTATGATGAAATGCTCTCTGAAAGTCTCCCGTCAGAAAAGCATGATATAAAAATAAAGAAAGTTATTACCGAAGAAAGGACGGTGCAGTGCAGTGCCGAAAGATAACGATTCGATTATAAATGATATTCTCAAGGATACCGAAAACAATAAAAATGAAAATTCGGAATCCAGTGCCGAAAAAGAAGAAAATTTTATTGAAAAGTCTTTTAAGGCTTCCGAATTTAAACTCCGTTCCGCTGAAACTGTCGGGGATTTTGAGGAAGATTCAGAAAAGCCCAAATTAAACAACGAAAATGTTTCAGCTGAATCAGATGAATTTTCCGAACCCGACAGACAGCCCGAAAAAGCTCCGGCTAAGAAAAAAAAGAAAAAGAAAAAAAGAAAAAAACATCATTACAGACTCCCTGGTGTGCTTATTCTGACTACTCTTATTTTTGCAGTAGCTATATCGCTTTCACTTGTAATAATTGCATACGGAAAGGATATGCTCGGAATAGGCAAAAGCGAAAATACACAGCTTATAATTATTCCGGAAGGTGCTACTACTGAAGAAATTTCGCTTATGCTTGAACAGGACGGAATTATAAAGTCTCCCGAATTTTTCCAGCTTTTTTCACGTTTAAGCAATTCTGATAGTGAATATATAGCGGGTGAACATTTTGTGCGTCCCAATATGGCATATGAAACCATAATAGAAGAACTTACAAGTATTCAGAGTGAGGAAAAAGTACAGGTAAGCGTTACATTCCCTGAGGGAATTACTCTTTATGACGCTGCTTTAAAGCTTGAAAGTGCAAATGTATGTTCAGCATCTGATTTCATATTCTACTTCAATTCGGGCGGATATGGTTTTGATTTTGAAAACAAGCTCAATTCTTCAACAACGCTTAAATTCTACCGTATGGAAGGCTATCTGTTCCCCGATACCTACTATTTTTATGAAAATATGGAACCCGAACAGGTATGTCAGAAAATATATCTCAATTTTGACCAGAAAATGACTGACGAACGCTATAAAAAAATGGAGGAACTCGGTTTGACTCTCGACCAGCTTATTACATTTTCATCGATAGTTCAGGCTGAAGCTCCTACCAGAGAAACAATGATTATGGTTGCATCGGTATTCTGGAACAGACTTAATAATCCTGATGTATTCCCTCTCCTTCAGTCAGACCCTACTACATATTATGCCCGTGATATAATTAAACCGCATATGGAAATAGAAGACCAGCTTATACTTGACGCTTATGATACATATAAAAGTCCCGGACTTCCTCCCGGACCTATATGCAATCCGGGAATAGAGGCTATTGACGCTGTACTCGAAAACTTCCAGAGCGACGCTTTCTACTTCTATGCTGATATTGATACCGGTCAGACATATTTCTCCGCAACTCTTGAGGAACATGAGCAAAAAATCGCTGAATACGGAGGATAATATATTGAAAAAAAATCTTGAAGTACTTGCACCTGCCGGAGATTCTGAACGCCTTGAATCTGCACTCCGGTACGGTGCAGATGCGGTATATCTCGGAAGAAAAAATTTCGGTATGAGAGCAGGTTCTCCGAATTTTGATTATGATACACTTTTAAAAGCTGTATCGCTTGCACATCAGAATAATAAAAAAGTATATATCACCTGCAATACGCTCCCGAGAAACAATGAAATTCCGCAGTTTAAACAGTTCATCGATGAGGCAGTAAGTGCAAAGGCTGATGCTCTGATTGTTGCCGATTTGGGTCTTTTGTCACTTGTCAAAAAATATGCTCCCGATATGGAAATACACATTTCAACACAGACGGGAATAGTAAATTATGTTACTGCCAATGAACTTTATAATATGGGTGCAAAGCGTATTGTTACCGCAAGGGAGCTTTCCCTTGATGAAATCGCTGAAATCCGTGCAAAGACTCCGAAGGAACTTGATATTGAAGTATTCGTGCATGGTGCAATGTGCGTATCATTTTCGGGAAGATGTCTGCTTTCACAGTATCTCGTAAACCGTGACGCAAACCGTGGAGAATGTGC
>JAEDMB010000032.1 GCA_016303235.1 Oscillospiraceae bacterium | reverse complement strand
ATATATAAGTTATGGAAATACCCGTCATACCCGTCACGTCCGTCACACTTATCTGATTTCCGATTTATTTCAGCACGTTCAGACGTTCATAGAAAAGCCCTTTTTCTTAGCGTATTTTTATTTTGATAAATCAGGATTTATCTTTCTGAAAGCCTGTAATTTCAAATGTACATTCAGATGCACCGTTAACAATAGTATCAATTATTCTGACAGTAACATTTTTTCCGAAAACTTCAGAAAAAAGTTTCATATACCAGCCGGCAGAACATTCGCAATAGTTTTTATTTATATTATTTATTTTTTTGGGAATATTACAGTAGCATTTTTTGTATACAGCTATGATTTTATCATCTGAAATATGTAAATTTCTGCCACCGATATCAGCATCATTGAGAAATTTTAGAAATTCTTCAATGCTGTTTGATTTTGCATATAATTTTCTTGCTGTTTTAACAGCGTTTGCAGAAAGACAGCAACCTCCGCATTTACGCATTGTATCATTTATGCAGATATTTAGTTTTTCGGCGGTATTCAGAATATCATTAATATATCTTGCCTGTTTAAGCGGAGTTGCATTTTCGTCAACAGTTCCAATCTGTTTACAGATTTTCAGTGCGTCCTGACTGTCCATATTATCAATTATTCTTTTTGCTTTATTCATATAATTATCACCATAAATCAGGGTTTATTTCAGAACGTTCAGACGTTCTATATTAATATCCTCCGTGCCTGTCATAGAACAGCCTTTTTCTTTTGCATACTTGATATATTTTATTATATCCATAGTAATAAGTTCACCGGGGGCGAGAATAGGTATTCCGGGGGGATAGCACATAACAAATTCACTGCATACACGTCCGGAAGTTTCCTCAAGCGGAAGTGAAATTTTATCGGCATAGAAAGCCTTTCGGGGAGTTTCGGCAACAATCGGATTTATATATTCCTGTGAGAGCATACCAGCCTTTGATTTTCCGAAACGTCTGCGGATTTCAGCCAATGCACTTATAAGACGTTCAATATCCTGTTTTCTGTCGCCTACTGAAAGGTATGCAAGAATATTTCCTATATCTCCGAATTCAATCTGAATATCGTATTCATCACGGAGCAAATCATATACTTCAATTCCGGCAAGACCTACGGGGAGAGTGTGTATGGAAAGCTTTGATATATCGAAATCGTAAATGCTGTCGCCGTTGATAAGCTCTTTGGAGTAGGCATAATAACCGCCTATGGAATTTATTTCGGAACGTGCATATTCAGCCATTTCGACAGTTTTGGCAAAAATTTCCTTTCCGTGAAGTGCAAGACGCTTTCTCGAAATATCAAGGCTTGAAAGAAGAAGATATGATGCACTTGTAGTCTGGGTAAGATTTATAATCTGTCGCATATAATCGGAGTTTATTTTATCTCCCATTAAAAGAAAAGAGCTTTGAGTGAGACTTCCGCCCGATTTATGCATACTTACGGAGGCAATATCCGCACCGGCTTTCATAGCAGTAATAGGGAAATTATCTCCGAAATAGAAGTGAGTACCGTGAGCCTCGTCAACGAGTACAAGCATATTGTGAGCGTGAGCGATTTCGGTAATTTTTTTCAAATCGGAGCATATTCCGTAATAGGTCGGATTATTTACGAGTACGGCTTTTGCATCGGGATTTTCCTCGATAGCTTTTCTGACCTGTTCAACGGACATTCCGAGAGCTATTCCGAGCTGATTATTTACATCGGGATTTACATATACAGGAACGGCATTGCATAAAATAAGAGAGTTTATAGCACTTCTGTGAACATTTCGGGGGAGAATGATTTTGTCACCGTCCTTACAGGCATACATAATCATACTCTGAACTGCGGAAGTAGTTCCGCCGACCATAAAAAATGCGTGGGAAGCTCCGAAAGCCTCGGAGGCAATATCCTCTGCCTCACGTATTACTGAAACGGGGTGACACAGATTGTCAAGAGGTTTCATTGAATTTACGTCAACGTCCATACAGCTCTGACCGAGAAATTCTGTAAGCTCCTTGTTACCTCTGCCACGCTTATGACCTGGGACATCAAAGGGAACTACTCTCATTCTTTTAAATTTCTGTAATGCTTCATATATAGGAGCGTCATTCTGATTAAGCATTCAATAAACATTCCTTCCGCTGAAAATTTCAATCATTTCACGTCTTAAAGCCGTGCTTATATCAAGCCTTGTATGCGGTGGCAGTTCGTCAATATCGGTATTGAAAAGATAATTCTGAAGATACATTTCCTTGATAATCATTTTGGTATGAAAAATATTAGCCTGATATACATTTATATCCATAGCATCATATGCACGCAGGATTTCGTCATCTATATAATCCTGAATCGAAGTTATATGATGGTCTATAAAAAGCTTTTCGCCGTCAACGTTTCTTGTAAAGCCTCTTACACGGTAATCCATAGTAATAATATCGGAATCAAAGCTTCCTATAAGATAGTCAAGAGCAGTAAGAGGAGTAATTTTTCCGCAGGTAGCTACATCTATATCGACTCTGAAAGTAGCTATACTGTTATGGGGGTGAAATTCGGGGTAGGTGTGTACAGTAACGTGACTTTTATCAAGATGGGCAATAATTTCCTTGCCGTTAGCCGGAATCATAGTATCATCAGCAATCAGGAAAGTAGCTGATGCACCCTGAGGGTCATAATCCTGTCTTGAAACGCTTAAAATCTGAGCTCCAATCATTTCGGTGACGTGAGTCATTATATCTGTTATACGTTCGGAATTATACTGTTCATCGATATATGCAATATAGTCCTTTTGTTCCTTCGGAGTTTTTGCATAGCAGACATCATATATATTAAAGCTGAGAGATTTTGTAAGGTTATTGAATCCGTATAGCTTGAGTTTATTTTCCATATTTTGCACCTCAGAGTAATAGTAGTATTAAAAAAAGCACACAAGCAGAAAATCAACCTTGTGTGCTGAAAATAACTTATTGACCGTTTCACAAGCTGATGTTAATAGTAATCAATAAGGCAGACAGCGGAAAACATCACGCCTGCAATTTTTTTTATTCTATCATATATTTACAGTTTTGTCAAGTAAAAATTTCGTAAAACGATAATTTGACATATATAATATTAAGTGCTATAATTCTTTAAAAGGGAGGTGAGAAAGAATGGATTTTCTTATTGAAATAATAGTTACGTTTTTTGCTGGAATGGGAGCAGGTCTCGGAACAGGCTTTGCCGGAATGAGTGCGGCAGCTGTAATAAGTCCTATGCTTATAACTTTTCTTGACGTAGAACCTTATACAGCAGTCGGAATAGCATTGTCATCAGATGTCCTTGCAAGTGCGGTATCAGCATATACTTACGGCAAAAACAAGAACCTTGATATTAAAAACGGTCTTATAATGATGTTCAGTGTCCTTGTTTTTACGGTAATAGGAAGCTATGTTTCAAGTCTTGTGCCGTCCGGAGCTATGGGTAATTTTTCAGTATTTATGACGTTTCTGCTTGGAATTAAGTTCATAGTCAAGCCTGTTATGACTACAAAGGAATCAATGCAGTCAGTATCAGCAAAAAAACGTATTATTCAGTCAGTAATATGCGGAATTGTCATAGGCTTTATATGCGGATTTGTAGGTGCCGGAGGCGGAATGATGATGCTTCTTATGCTTACAACAATACTCGGCTATGAACTGAAAACGGCAGTAGGTACGAGTGTATTTATAATGACGTTTACAGCTCTTACAGGTGCCGTATCGCATTTTGCAATCGGAGACAGTCCGGATTTGCTTATGCTTATATTATGCGTTGTATTTACTTTCATATGGGCAAAGTTAGCATCAGTATTCGCAAACAAGGCAAAGCCGGAAACGCTGAACCGTGCAACAGGAATAGTACTTGTTATACTTGGTATTGTAGTAATGCTTTTTTCTTTTCTGAAATAGAAAAAACGGAATCCCCTGACTGAATCGGTCAGGGGATTTTCCTTTACTTTGGAATAAATCCTTTAAGACTTCTTTTCTTGAGTGCAAGTTCAAGGAGTTCGGGGAGACGTTCCGGAGGACACGCAAAGCAGGGAATATCAAATTCGCTTATTTTGTCGGCAAGACGACTGTCAAAACACGGCTTGCCTTTGTCGGATATAGCAAGCAGTACAATAATATTGACTCCCGATTCCTTAAGTCCTTCAATTCTTTTTACAAGGCTTGCCTCGTTTCCGCCCTCATATAAATCGGTAATCAGGAACATTGTAGTTTTTTCGGGTTCAGTTATAAGTGTTTCGCAATATGCAACCGATTTGTTAATGTCAGTACCGCCCCCGAGCTGTATTCCGTAGAGAAGTTCAACAGGGTCACTGCAAAGCTCCGTAAGGTCAGTTACAGCAGTATCGAATGCGACTATATGGGTTTTAAGCGAGTTCATACTTGCAAGAATACAGCCCATAACTGATGAATATATTGCGGATTCTCCCATTGAACCGCTCTGGTCAATATCAAGAATAACCGTTCTTGAACCTGATTTCGATGCACGTTCAAAGAAATAGAATTTTTCAGGCAGAATCATTTTAAGTTCGGGATTGTAATTTTTAAGATTACGCCTTACAGTGAGCTTGTAGTCAAGTGCAGGTGCAGAGGGAATAGGGGAATGTTCACGGCGGTTAAGTGCGGAAGTTACAGAACGTTTCAAATCATCTGAAATTCTTCTGTTTATATCTTCAACGATTTTTGAAATATATATTCTTGCATTGTCCTTAGCTTTCTGGGGAATCTGGTCTTTAAGCATAAGCAGAAGCGAAGCCGTTGAAATATCAGGCTCGAGACCGTCAAGCATTTCGGGTTCAAAGAGTAGCTGTTTAAGTCCCTTACGCTGAATAGCATCATTCTGAATAACCTTAATTTCCATAGGTGCAAAGAGCGAACGCAAATCGCCGAGCCACTTTGTAAGCTGTGGCGATGACATACCGTTTCCCGCACTCTTTCCCGACGGATTATTTTCCGGATTGTTTCCGTAAATCTGCGAGAGTGCGGAATCCATAAGGAGTTCTTCAGCGGAAAGAACAGGCATACCGCACATATTATTCATAGTTTTTTCAGCATCACGACCGAGAATCAATCGCCAGCGTTTTAAAATATCTTTGTTATCCATATCATATATCACCAAAATCAAAATCGTCCAAATCATCGACAGCCTGTTTTTCATCTTCCGATAGTTCCGAATTTATAAACACAGAGGCATCTTCTCTTGAAACTCCGAGAACTTCTCCGATATTTTCGGCAATTTCGGCTTTTTCGGACGGTGAAAATTCGGAAAATGTACGTCTCAGGCATACAAGAACCGGCTTAAATTCAATGTCATCAAGTTCAGAAATAAATTCGCACAGCTTTTCCCATACGCTGAGGCGGTTTATAAGGGTACGCCTGTTTCTTTTTGCGAGTCCCTCAAACCACAAAGCACCTTCGGGAGCGGGAGTACCGCCCGAAAGTCGTCTGCTTACGAGTTCCGAAAGCTTTTCGGGAGTAATTTTTCCGTGTTCCATAAGCAAGGCACATGCAAATCCCGATAAAAGAGGGTTAGCGGAATCACTGTCCGCAACATCGGAAAGCACTGATATAAGTCTTTCGGTTTCAAGGAAATCATGTGAAAGACAGGCATCGTTTACTTCTGAAACTGCTGAAACAAGTTCCTCCGAAGCTGAATTGTCGCATACAGAGGCTGAATCGAGATTAAGGCAGAATCTTAAATATAACTGCTGTACAATCGGAATTATAGGTTCAGTATCGATACGCCTTATATTTCCGAATCTTATTATACCCGAAAGAGTGCCGATAGTATCGCCGGTATCCTTTACCGATGAACAGCCGACAGCAAGTTTCTGAACTGCTGAAACGGCACTTTTTACCGTATCAGAAAGACCGCAAAGAAATACTTCCGAAAGTATAACGGCAGTTTCGGCAAGATTTTCAGAGCCCGCAAGCTGTGTGCTTAATTTGAATTGAGAAGCCTGTTCAATAGTATCACCGTTGAGTGATGCTTCAACGATTTCGATTTCAGTTTCGGGAGTCCATTGCAGTCTCCACAATTCCGCCCATGTAGCGTTTTCCTGATATCTCTGGAGCTGTTCCGCAAAATGTATTCCGAGTATTCTTAATCTGTGCAGAAAGAATGAACGGTTAAGACCTAAGAAAGCCGATTTTTCAGATTTTACACGTATATTCTCACGCAAATCGAGTTCAAGCTCCTCACCCTTTGCGGAACGGAAACGCTCAAGCTTTAAATCCTTAAGCTGACGCATAAAATCTTCCTGAACTGATGTGCATACAGAACCGTCGGGGAGAAGTCCTATTTTAGTACCTATTTCGACATCGGCACAGGCTTCTGAAATTTCCGCAAATGAACCGTTTCCGAGACATGTCACAGCGGAATCCCTTAAATCGTTGAAATTTGCAGTTTTTCCGCCACGCATAAGAGCAAGGGTTTCCGAGAGTCTTAAAGCCTCTATTACCTGTGCGGAAGATGCCTGAAATCCGTGCTGACGCTGATATTCCGCAATTCTTGTAAGATATTCGGCAGAACTGTCTTTCAGAGTATTTTTAATGCGGTTTCGCCAAAGTATTTCATAATATGCAGGTGCTTTACTGCCCGCACCGTATCCCGAACGTGAAGAAAGTCTGTAATAAGAATACGGCATAAGAGTAGATTTACATTCTGTTTCGGGTAATTTTTTTGTAAGTTTTTCGTCATCTTTGCTGAACGGAATATTTTTAATTCCCATAGTGTGAAAAGCACCGGTAATTACAGCGATTTTATCGGAATTATACTGCTTTTCCGATTCGTGAATAACTTTACGCATAAAGGCTTCACGGAGCTTGTTATGGTTGTCCGAATCGTCGGAATTTTCACGGATTGACTTTCCGTATTCCTCCGAAGCCTTTATAAAATCGTCGTAATTTTCACACTGTTCAAAAGTATATTCCCAGAATGAATCGTTATCCATACCGGAAATTTTTTCCATACGTTCATAAACGGAAATTTTTCTTTCGGGAACTTCTTCCATATCGCTGATATTATCATTTTCCTTAACCATTTCCGCAAGAATACATGATGAGGGCAAATCGCAGAATTTTACTGGAATATTGTTTTCAATTGCCCACAGCATAGCTCTGTATTCGGGGGAAAAATCAGCAAAAGGCCACAGAACCGTTTTAACAGGCGGATTTACAGTATATGCAAGGACTGCACACGGCATAACTGCAAACGGATTGCAGAGAGGTTCGATAAGATTATTCAAATCGGAAGGCCCTTCTATAAGAACACATTCAGGCTTGATACGGTTAAGAAATTCGGTTACATAAAAAGCACACGCAGGCGAAAAATGACGTATTCCGAAATATTCAGCCATTATGCGTTACGCTCCTTACATTCGGAATAAAGCTTTGAATATTCCTTGCCCTTTTTACGCATAACGTTTTCGAGGTATTCAGTCCATACGGCTTTATCCTTTGATTCGTCTTTCACGATAGCACCCTGTAATGCGGAGGCGAGTTCATAATCGGTAACGTTACCGTTTCCGAAGCTTCCGGCAAGAGCCATACTGTTTACAAGAAGTGAAATAGCTTCCGCAGAGGAGAGAACTCCCGAAGTGCTTTTCAGCTTGACTTTTCCGTCAAGAGTCTGACCGTCACGGAGTTCACGGAATATAGTAACAACACGTTCAATAGCAGAAATATCGGGTAATTTTGAATTGAGCTTGAAACTGTCAGCCATTTGTGCGACACGAGTTTTAACAATATCAATTTCAGTATCCATATCGGACGGAGCAGGAAGTACCACAATATTGAAACGTCTTTTCAGAGCTGATGACATTTCATTTACGCCCTTGTCACGAGTGTTTGCAGTAGCTATTACTGAAAATCCCTTTCTTGCAGAAACTTCCTCGGAAAGTTCGGGGATAGAAATACGCTTTTCGGAAAGTATCGAAATGAGTGCGTCCTGAACTTCGCTTGCACATCTTGAAATTTCCTCAATTCTCGCAATAGTACCTGTTTCCATAGCGTTGTATACAGGACTCTTGACAAGTGATTCAAATGAAGGGCCTTTTGCAAGGAGCATTGCATAGTTCCACGAATAGCGAATCTGTTCTTCAGTCGTTCCGGCAGTACCCTGAATTACTCTTGATGAATTGCCGTTTATAGCAGCGGTAAGGTGTTCCGAAAGCCACGATTTTGCCGTACCCGGTTCGCCTATAAGGAGCAATGCACGGTCAGTAACGAGAGTAGCAATACATATTTCAACGATTTTTTTATCGCCCATATATTTCGGAGTGATATTTACTTTTCCCGATTTACCGCCCATAATGTAAGTAAGAACGGATTTCGGGGACATCTGCCAGCCGTCGGGAATCGGATTTGTTTCGTTTTCGATAAGTGCATCGATTTCGTTTTTATAGAGGAGTTCGGCGGGGAGTCTTAACATTTCATTTGACATAATTAATTATTTCCTTTCGCACTGTATTTTTTAATATATTCTTTAAGCAGGTCAAGTTCACGCTTTTGGTGAGCTGGGTATTTATTTTCTCTGAAGATGTATTCTGCCAGTTTTTCAATTTTGATAAGTTCCTTTAGTTTGTCATCATCGGAAAGAGGGAAATTATCAAAATACTGTATGCTTGAACTTATAACATAATATCTGTAATTATGATTGTTTTCGCTCATCATATATGAAACATAGTCATAAAATATATCTCTGTATTTTTCGGGCGGTTCGTTTCTGAACATCTTTCCTATAAGGATAATTGCAAATGATGAGGGATATTTATGAACGGTATCAAAAACAAATTCACAGGTATATTTTTTAATGCGTTCAGAATCATCAGGGGAGCAGTTTTCGTTTTCGATAAGATTATATAAAAGCCTTGTAATTTTTTCGCAATGTTCGGAATTTTCTTCCTGTACAGTCGTTTTCTTTTTTCCGACACTTTCAAGGAGCTTGAGAGCCTTTTCAGTGAAACTGCTTTCCATAAAGGATTTATCTGTAAGGAATTTCAGAATACTTTCGGGCATTTTTTCAAATACGGGAACGGCATTTTGTCTTGAATCGGTTCTGTTTATTCCAACGTTGATATAGTATTTTCTTTCAGACCTTGAATACCAGATATTTCCCAGTATATCTGTAATTATATTACGCTGTTCATGATTGATATCTTTAAGGAAATCAAAAGCAGTATCGGGATTTTCAAGAAGCCTTATAAAAAATTCTGAAGAAAAAAAGGCTTTTTTGTCGTATTCATAGAGATTTGTTGCAAGCTCTCTGAATTTCGGTTCATCAGGGTGATTAATTACATTTTTTATCATCATTACTTCAAAAGCACAGTATGTCTTTTCATCATATACATTCCTGAAATTTTTTGAATTTTTCTTGAAATCGAGTACCTTAACAATAAATTCCTCTGCATCGGGCTTGTTTGCGAACATTTCACAGGCTGAAATAAAGTCGTAAGCGACCTGATATGACTCCTGTTTCGTAACACTTTCAAGCTTTTCGGCAATCTGACTTACATATTTATCAGCAAATTCAAGACATATTCTGCTTTTTGAGAGTGAAATATAATCCATATTGGATTTTGCGAACTTTTCGGGGTTTTTAGTCATTTTTTCCCATATAGGCTCGGCTTCGGGAGGACTTATAACCGCAAGTGCATAAATTGAAGCGTTTTTAACTTTTCCTTTCTGAGTGCGGTAGAGTTCAAGAAGTGTATCGGTATTTTCGGGGCAATATGCAAGAGCCTTTATTGCGTTTTCCCTTATACTCGGGGAAATTTCCTCATTGAGTGCAAGCTCAAGATACCAGTCATTTTCATCGGCACCGCATATATCGGATATATATTTTACTATATTTCCGTTGGCTTTGGTATTGGATAAGTCAACAAAGTTTTTAAGAGCCGGAACAATGCTTTTTCCGTAGCTTCTGCAAACGGTATATGCAAATTCTCCGAAATATTCGCTGTTAGTGCCTTCTTTTAATTTTTTAAGGAAAAGCGAAAGGAATCGGGGGTCATATATAAACTGCAACTGTTTGCCGTTAAGAGTCCGGAGATTTGTGTATTTGCTCGGATTTGAAATCATTTCGATTATATTATGATATTCCGAATAATATATATTAAGCGGTTTTATATCCGTATTGTTTTCATAGGGAAGTGTTTCATCTGAAACATTGAAAGTTCCCTGAGTAACGGCAAGAGCGTCCGCAAGAGCTATGCAGTCGGCAAGAAGTGATGAAACGTTATCCGATTCAAAAAGCTTTCCGCACATAGCATAAAGTTTTCCGAAAGCTTTGTTTACACTTGCTAAAGTCTGAAAATTTTCAACGGCACGTTTAAGTCTGAAATCCTCATTCACGGCTGAACAGCCTGCCGATGCCGTACAGTAAAGACGATTTCGCAGTTCGTAGAACGGTTTTATATCCATTAAAAAATCAATCCTTTCTTTAAATTAGTTAAGCCTTATGATACCATTCTGACTTATTACGGCAAGCGGACAGAGATAAATTCTGCGGTCATCGGGATTATAGAAAAGCTCACCGAACATTGATGAATTTTTGAGGTGTTCGCTGTTAAGAACGGCTACTGTATTGCATGTATCGGAATAATTTTCATTTGGAGCGAGTTTAATTGATTCAGAACCGTATTTCAGAACGCTTTTTTTATCAGATACCGAATATTCAACGGAATCAAACGGAATCAATACGGCGACAGTATTTTCGGAAAGTGTGTTTTTAAGTTCGTTTTTAGCCTTTTTTACTGCATCACCGATAGATTTTTCAGCTTTTGAAATTATAGTTTTGTATATATCGGGAGTCGGTTCTGAAATTTCGGCACTTTCCCAGCGTATGCGGTTATTGATATTTGCGGGATAGCGGTAGAGTTCCTTTATTTTATGTACGCCGAATGCGGAATTTTCCTCTTTTATATATCCCATTGCACGCAGAGGACGAATATTTTTTGTCTTGAAAATTTCGCCTGTATCAATATCAATCCAGTATGCGAAATCGATTTCAGCTTTGTGGATTTCATCGAATAACACGGCAAATGAAAGCTGAATAATTTCGGCATTTTCCTTGTAAAGACCTATTTCTTTCAGCTGGGTTAATTTCCATACACCGCCCATAGCCTCATATAATATATTATCCTCCGGAAGAACTTCACCGCTTTCAAGCTTTGAATTTATATATTCACGGCTTTTCTTAACGGTAGATGAAAGTTTTACGCAAAGGCTGACAATTTCATTTATCTGGCTGTCATTGGGATTTGCAGAGAGCTTTTGTGCGGAACTTATAATTTTATACATAATAGCCTGAGGTTCGGGGAGATAATAGTCGCCGAGCTGTTTTGCAAGGCTGTTATACTGTGTTGCCGAAGTTGAATTTATAGATGATACACCTCTTTCGAGAATATCCTTAACGAAATTTTCGGCAAGCTCAAGACCTTCAAGCTGTTTTTTAAGCTTTTTCTTAGCAGTAGATAAAGCAGATTTCTTTTTCTTTTCGGCTTTTTCGGGAGTATCTTCCTGAGGATTTTTTTTCGCCTCAAGTTTTGAACGTTTTCTTGCGATATCCTCCGGAACATCTTCAACGCTGAAATCCTTTCCGGCAAGCCAGTCGAACATAATGGCAAGGCAGTGCTTACAGGGAATTTGTCTGCTTGGACAGGAACATCTGAAAACGGGGGAATCTCCGGAAAAGTCAGCTGATGAATAATAGGGATTTTTACCGCTTCCCTTACATTCTCCGAAAATAAGTGTTTTGTCTTCCGAACGGGAAAGTTTTATAAAACCTCCTGTGCGTGAAATTTTCTGTGCATTTGATATTGCTGAAGTATTCGGGGCAACTGAATTGATAAAATCCTCTGTAATAATATCTGCTGTGGGCATTAAAAAAATCATTCCTTTCGTTTGATATATTTAAAAAACTGTTGTTCTTATATGATTATATCATAAAAAATTCCTGCCGTCAATGGTTTTTTGTAAAAAAATCACATTGTTTTTCAATCCGTTCACGAGCGAGATTCCGGAAATATTCGGGCGATTTTATTTCAAGAACACTTCCGAATGACAAAAGGCGTATTAAAAGCTCAGTTTCATCGGATTTGCTGTACCATATTTCAGCAGTACACTTTCCGGATTCCTCGTTAAATTCAGTAACTTTTTCATATCCTGCAAATTCGAGCATAAAACGTTCAACGCCGTTTCTTTCGGAGGAAACCTCAACGCATACGGAATTACAGCAATTTGAATTTTCGGGAATTTCTTTTTCAAAAATTTTTCCTGTATCCTTTATACCAGTAATTCTTGAAATATTTATAACAAAATGCTCTTTTATTATTCCATGCGAGACTATTGCCGAAATCACTCTGAATTTATCGTTTTTCGGAGAATATTCAAGCTTAAGCGGTAAAAATTTATGAGTAATATTGTTTTTTCGGGAAGATATAAAAGATATTTCAAGAATTTTTCTTTCAGAAACGGCATTTTTTATAATTCTGAAAAATCTTATATAATCCGGATTTGTAAAATCATCGCCGTCAGAAAACCTGTCAAAAAACAGAAAGTTCTTCTGACTGAAAAGGGGCTTTACATCTTCAAGCGATTCCGAAAGGCGGGATATTATATCATCATCTATAAAAAGCCTTGCCCTTTTATCCGAAATAACTGCTTTAATCCATCTTTTCTGTATTGCTGTGAGAGGTATAGAAGGAATATTTTTCAGCCTCGAATTATATATTCCGTTTTTTTCTGAAACAAGTTTCCATTCATCGCATATTCTCGGCATAATATACAGCGAGGATTCAGAAAAAGCCTTTTCGTTTATTATTTTTATCATATCTTTTTTTGAAAGATTTTTTAATGAAAGAATTTTTGATACTGCATTGTAGTATGCACTGTATATTTCAGAAAAAAGCTCCATATTATTTCACCTCATACATTTTCCGCATTTTTCTTATATCAGAGTAAAAACGATTTTCAACCTGTTTGTTGTTGCTTTCAAGCTTTACAATTCTGCCGGTGAAAGTCTTAATCCACGGGGAAAGCTCCGAAACATCAAAAAATTCGCCGTAATAGCAGAAAGTATTTTCTGCTGTTTTTTCGACAGAACCGTTTCTGCCTTCACGCTTAAGGCGGTCAATAATAAATTTTTCATTCTGTTCATCTATATGGAGAGTCATTTTTATATATTCGATACCCTCCTTAGGACGCTTTGCACCGAATGAAGTTCCCCAGCAGTAAACGGCATTTTTATGATATTTTTCAAGATAATAATCATATTCGGGACATACTTCAAGAATATCAACGCTTTTTATATAGTCAAGCCTCAGAGCCGAAAAGCGTTTGTATTTTGCACAATATACTATAATATAGCGTCTGCCTGTCTGCGTTGAAACATGTATTTTCACAGGCAGACATTTTATTTCAGTTTTTTTATGGCTTTTTCCATAATTTACAAGGTCTACATAATTTTTTCCGTCAATTGCCTGACAAAGCGAAAGCAGAATATTATCTTCAAGAGTATGTACTATGAAATTATGCTTTATCAGAAAGAGATTATTTATTTTATCAAGTGATTTAAGAATATAATTCCCGATAATTCCGAAAGGTGCAGACTCCGAAAAGAATTTAATCATATCCGTAATTTTATCTGAATCCTTTCCGGCAAGCTTATGAAAGCTGTCGGGAGATTTTGCATATAAAAGCGAACGCCCCTGCTTTTTTGATATAATTATACCCTCCTTTATGTATTCATTAAGCTTAAGGCGTACGGTCTGGGTATCGAAATTAACTTCAAAATCATCAAGTATTCTGTCCGTAATTTCATTAAGCGACATAAAATTATCTTCTTCGAGAATATCAAGCAGAAAAAAATGAAGCTGTATATCATTTTTGGTAAAGCTCTTGCATCTGTAAGCGTTGTAAAGCGGATTTTCTTCAATTTTACTGCTGTCGCACGATATTGAAATCTGCTTTCCCTTTTTTGAATTGCTGAATTTTATAAAATCTCCGAGCCAGCTTTCAATCCTTCTGCGTTCGTCATCGTATGTCCGGAGGGATTTATACTGAAAATCATTTCTTGTTTTGAATCCGTATATGTAAAAGTCACGCATATAATCACGTGTCTTGTCGAAATTCTTTATAAGTTCGGAAAAAGAATTGCCCATAAAATAAAATCACTCCCGATATTTTTTTGTATATTATAGCATATTTTATTATCTATTTCAAGAGAAAAACCGTCCGGAAAAAGTTCCGGACGGCATTTTTTTATAAATCCTGCAAATCGGCAGAGGGAATATCATTTTCAATATTATCCCTTGCAAGGTCGTTGTCTATTACAGGGTAAGCATCTGAAATGGGTTTTTCTTTAAGCGAATAAGGTGCAGAAGAATGGTATACTTTAAGATAAGGCGGTTCAGTACCTGCTATAATGGGATTCGCTTTTGCTTTGGAATGTTTAGCCTTTCCCTGAATTTCGGGAACAGGCGGAACGTCATTTCTTGGCTGGGTATGCGTATATTCGGGACGGCTCATACCTTTTTTTGGCATAATAAATCACCTCATCAATATTATCTGTCCTGACGGTTAAAATTATTCACAGGGAATATATATCATCAAAAAAGATATAATAAATACAGAAAGGGAGAAGATGATATATGGAATCAATATGGCAGAAAAATACGGAACTTCCGGCATTTCCGGAATTTAAGGGAAATCGCAGTACAGATGTGCTGATTATAGGCGGTGGAATGACCGGTATTCTGACCGCATATTTAATAAGCAATTCAGGAGCTGAATGTATTCTCCTTGAAAAAAACAGAATTTTAAGCGGTACAACATCGGGAACGACTGCAAAAATTACATTTCAGCACGGACTTATATATAATAAGCTCATACGAAAAAAGGGTGTCGAATCTGCAGGGCTGTATCTTCAGGCACATAAATCAGCGTTTGAAATGTTTGAAAATCTCTGTAAAAATATCAGCTGTGATTTTGAATACAGGGACAGCTATATATATTCTCTTGATGACAGGGAAAAGCTTGAACGTGAAATTTCTGCTTGTGAAAAAATAGGCTTTAATGCGGAATACTGTGAAAATATTCCGCTTCCGTTTGAAACGGCGGGAGCAGTAAAATTTTCAAATCAGGCACAGTTTAACCCTCTTAAATTTGGAGGTGAAATTGCAAAGGGACTTTCCGTTTATGAAAATTCGTTTGTCCGTGATGTTAAGGGAAATACTGCAATAACGGATTCGGGAACAGTTACTGCTAAATATATAATTATAGCAACGCATTTCCCGTTTATAAACACTCACGGAAGTTATTTTCTTAAATTATATCAGAACCGTTCTAATATGATTGCTCTTGAAAATGCTGTAAATCTTAATGGAATATATCTTGACGAAAGCGGAAAAGGCTTTTCTTTCCGGAACTATAAAAATTATCTTATTGTCGGGGGTGAAAGTCATAGGACGGGTAAACAGAGTAAATGCTGGAATGAATTAAGAGATTTTTCAAAGCGTTATTATCCCGATTCAGCAGAATATTGTTTCTGGTCGGCACAGGACTGCATGAGCCTTGACAATACTGCATACATCGGAAATTATTCTTCCAATACTCCGTATCTTTTTACTGCATCGGGGTTTAACAAGTGGGGAATGACAGGTTCAATGCTTTCCGCAATGATACTTAATGATATGATTTGCGGAAAGAAAAATCAGTTTGCGGAACTTTTCAGCCCTTCAAGAAGTATTTTAAAGCCCCAGCTTTTTGTGAACGGATTTGAAGCGTTAAGAAATATGCTTACGCTTTCTGCAAAAAGATGTACGCATTTAGGCTGTGCTTTGAAATGGAACAGCTCCGAACATTCATGGGATTGTGCATGTCACGGTTCAAGGTTCGATGAAAACGGACATATTCTTGAAAATCCTGCAAATAAGGATTTATAGATTTTTACTGTTTTTCGGAAAGATATATTGATACTCTGTTCTGAGTAGCTTCGGCACATTCTTCGGCAGTACAGTCACCGTTGAAAAATTTCTGCGATTCTTCATATACCATTATGTGAATATCGCTGTTTGAATATTCTGTACTGTCTGTATCTGATATAATTTCGTTGAGTTC
>JAEDMB010000167.1 GCA_016303235.1 Oscillospiraceae bacterium | reverse complement strand
CCTGTTATATGTTCCTCAGCGAATGAAAAAACAGGCAGTGAAGAAACTGCAAGAAGTGCGGAAGTTAAAACGGAAGTAAAGATTTTTACTGTTTTTTTCATATAAATCCCTCCTGAAAAATAAACTTATTTTATTAGTTTTATTATATCACCATTTATATTAAAAGTCAACATCCGCAAAAAAAAAAAAAAAAAAAATTAATCAAATTTATCTTTCCGTATTCGTGCATAAATATTCTCCTGCCGATTAGTCTGTATCTGCAAAATATTCAAAAAAATTTCAAATTCATCTTGAAATGACAAAAAATATAGTGTATAATAAATCTGTATGAAAATTTATTATGATTGGAGTGTGAGTTATGAATTTCTATATGCTCGCAAAAATTGCCCCGACTGCTGACCTTGACATCAGTCAGACTGCCGGAGTCATTATAAGCGGACTCGCCGTAGTCTTTCTTGTATTACTGCTTCTTGTCGGCTTTGTCAATCTGTTTGGTTCTTTCTTCAAAAAGGGAAAAAAAGAACCTCCTGTTAAACAAGCTCCCCCGCCGAAACAGGAAATTAAAAAGCCCGTTCAGCCTTCTGTTCCCGTGGAAGAAGACGACAGCGACGAAATTATTGCCGTTATTTCCGCTGTTGTCGCACAGATGAGTATTGAGGACGGAAAACAGTACAGAATCAAATCCGTTAAAGCTAAAAATCAGAAATCTTCCGGCAGACCGGTATGGGCTTCCGAAGGTCTGCGACAGAATACAAATCCATTTTAGCGGAAATTTTTCAGAAAGGAATCTTTTATACAATGTTGGAAATTTTTCTCGATACTCTGAAAGAAATATGGAATACAAGCGGAATTTCTGCAATATTTATGGGCGACAACTGGAAAAATCTTATTATGATTGCAATTTCTTTCGGATTTATGTATCTTGCTATTGTAAAGCAGTTTGAACCGCTTCTGCTTCTTCCGATTGCATTTGGTATGTTCCTGACTAATCTTCCGGTAGTCAACATATCGGACGCTATTTATCACCCCGAACTTTTCGATTATGTTTATGAATATGATGCTGCCGGAAACGTCATTGACCATTATATTGACTACGGCAGAATACTTAAAGAGGGCGGACTGCTTGATATACTTTACATAGGAGTAAAGCTCGGAATTTATCCACCGCTTATATTCCTCGGAATCGGAACTATGACTGACTTCTCCCCCCTTATTGCAAATCCTAAGAGCTTTCTCCTCGGTGCTGCCGCACAGGGCGGTATTTTCATTACATTCCTCGGAGCTGCACTTCTCGGATTTTCAGCTGCCGAAGCCGGTTCAATCGCTATTATAGGCGGTGCGGACGGCCCTACTGCTATTTATGTTTCAACAAAACTGCTTTCAGGCGGAGATTTCAAAATAAGCACAGGTACAATTGCACTTGCTGCCTATACATATATGGCACTTGTTCCACTTATTCAGCCTCCGATTATGAAAATGCTTACAACAGACAAGGAACGCAAAATCAAAATGGGAAACCTCAGAACAGTTTCCAAAACAGAAAAAATTATTTTCCCTGTTGCCGTAACACTTATAGTTGCATTAATAGTTCCGTCAGCCGCTACGCTTGTCGGTATGCTTATGCTCGGAAATATCCTCAAGGAAAGCGGTGTTTGCAGCCGTCTTGTTGATACCGCACAGAATGCTCTTATGAATATTATCACAATTTTCCTCGGCGTATCAGTCGGAGCTACTACAAAGGCTGATAAAATTCTCAACCTTGAATTTGCCGGTGTAATTCTCCTTGGTGTCATTGCATTCTGTATCGGTACAGCTTGCGGTGTGCTTTTTGCAAAAATCATGTGCAAGGTTACCGGCGGAAAGGTAAATCCGCTTATTGGTTCTGCCGGAGTTTCAGCAGTTCCGATGGCAGCGAGAGTTTCACAGAAAGTCGGTTCACAGTATGACCCGACCAATTTCCTTCTTATGCATGCTATGGGTCCTAACGTTGCCGGAGTTATCGGTTCTGCAGTCGCAGCCGGTGTACTTCTCGGCGTTATCGGCTAAATTTAAAATTAAATTTTACAGAAAGAATAATCTCCTTTTCAGTGTCAATAATAAGCTGAAAAGGAGGTTTTTTTATGAATGATTTTTTAAATTCCGAAACAAGAATTAATCTTATGCGTGCATTCGCCGGCGAAAGTCAGGCAAGAAACAGATACACTTTTGCACAGTGTACCGCTGAAAACAGTAATTTTTTCGCACTCGGTCAGATTTTCAGATTTACTGCAAATCAGGAAAAAGCTCATGCGGAAGTTTTCTATAATCTTCTTAAACAGTCAGCGGGAACCAATGCCAAAATAACTGCCGGTTATCCTGTTGATGTCTATGATGATATTTCAAAACTCCTTGAAACTTCCGTTCACAATGAAAACGGGGAGGCAGAAACTATTTATCCCGCATTTGCCGAAACCGCAAAAAAAGAGGGATTCCCCGAAATAGCTACAAAATTCACTCTCATTGCGGGAATAGAAAAAATTCACCGCCAACGCTTTGAATACTTTGAAAATCTTCTCAGACAGGATAAGCTTTTCAAATCCGATAAAACTGAACGCTGGGCATGTCTTAACTGCGGTTATGTTCACGAATCAAGCGAACCCCCGAAAGTATGCCCCGTATGCGGTAAAAATCACGGATATTTTATCAGAGAATATGATGTTCCGTTTACAGGAGGTTTGTTATGTCAGCAGTAATAGACAGAATTTATGCCTTTGAAATACTGGATTCACGAGGAAAGCCTACTGTAAGGGCGGAAGTTATGCTTGATGACGGTTCAATCGGTTCTGCAAGCGTTCCCTCCGGAGCATCTACCGGTATTTATGAGGCTGTCGAACTTCGTGACGGTGACGAACGCTATAACGGAAACGGCGTTAAAAAGGCTGTATCAAATATCAATAATATAATCGCAGACGCTCTGAAAGGTATGAGCATTTCAGATATAAGAAAAACTGACTGCACTATGATTAAGCTTGACGGTACGGAAAACAAATCAAATCTCGGAGCAAATGCAATTCTTGCGGTATCGCTTGCAGTAGCAAAAGCGTCCGCAAAGCATTACAGATTACCGCTTTATAAGTTTATTGGCGGTATCTCGGCAAACAGACTTCCCGTCCCGATGATGAATATTCTCAACGGAGGAGCTCACGCATCAAACAATGTAGATATTCAGGAATTTATGATTATGCCGGTAGGTGCCTGCTGTTTCAAGGAGGCTCTCCGAATGGGAAGTGAAATATATCACGCTCTCGGCAGTATTCTGAAATCAAAGGGATTAAGCACAAGCGTAGGAGATGAGGGCGGATTTGCTCCTAATCTTGAATCAGATGAACAGGCTATTGAAATAATTCTCACGGCAATAAAAACAGCGGGATATAATACTAATGATGTCAAAATTGCACTTGATTCCGCATCAAGTGAATGGTATACCGATAACGGAATTTATCATCTCCCGAAACGCAATAAAGATATGACTTCCGATGAATTAATATCCTACTGGGAAAAGCTTGTCGGAACTTATCCAATAATATCTCTTGAAGACCCTCTCGGAGAAAAGGACTGGAACGGCTGGAGCAGTATAACTTCTAAACTTGGAAATCAGATTCAGCTTGTCGGTGATGATTTGTTTGTAACAAATACAAAGCATATCCG
>JAEDMB010000166.1 GCA_016303235.1 Oscillospiraceae bacterium | reverse complement strand
CCAAATTGGCACTTTCTTTGCAAAGCTCGATTCCCTTATCACCCTTCATCAGCGTAAGTGTATAAAATATACATATTAAATTTAAAGATTATATTATTAAAAATAGATGCTAAATCTGAACATCTATAATTATGAGTGAATATAAAAAGGAGCATTTTAATGAATAAACAGCAATTAGCAAATAAAATTTGGAAATCTGCAAACAAAATGCGTTCTAAAATTGAGGCTAATGAGTATAAAGACTATATTCTCGGCTTCATTTTTTATAAGTTCTTATCTGACAAAGAAATAGAATACCTTAAAAAGAATGATTGGGAAGATAATGACTTGCCTGAACTTACAGAGGAAGATTCTGAAACTGTAAATATGTGCAAGAAAAACATCGGATATTTTATTGAATACAAGAATCTTTTCTCAACATGGCTTTCTATGGGGAAATCATTCGATGTTTCAAATGTAACAGATGCTTTATCTGCTTTTTCACGTCTTATAGGTGATGAATACCATAAGGTTTTCGATAAAGTGTTCGATACCTTGCAGACTGGTCTTTCAAAATTAGGCGATACAAGTAGTTCAAGAACAAAAGCAATAAGTGATTTATTACAGTTGATTAAAGATATTCCTATGGATGAAAAACAAGGATATGATGTGCTTGGATTCATTTATGAATATCTTATTTCTAATTTTGCAGCTAACGCAGGTAAGAAAGCTGGAGAATTCTATACACCTCATGAAGTATCCCTGCTTATGTCTGAAATTGTTGCAAATCACCTTAAAAATAAAAATGAGATTAAAATTTACGATCCAACAAGTGGTTCCGGTTCACTCCTTATCAATATCGGACACAGTGCTGCTAAATTCATGGATAGTGAAAGAATTCAGTACTATGCTCAGGAACTAAAGGAAAACACCTACAACCTTACAAGAATGAATCTTGTAATGCGTGGTATTAAGCCTGCAAATATCATTACAAGAAACGCAGACACACTTGAAGATGACTGGCCGGTTGACCTTGATCAGTATCCACCAGTACTTCGAGTGGATGCTGTTGTATCAAATCCACCTTACTCACAGCAATGGAATCCTGAAGGTAAAGAATCAGATCCAAGATATAATGATTATGGACTCGCACCAAAAGGAAAAGCCGATTATGCTTTTCTGCTTCATGATTTGTATCACATAAAACCCGACGGAATTATGACTATTGTTTTGCCACATGGAGTGCTGTTCAGAGGTGGTGAGGAAGAGAAAATCAGAAAAAACCTGATTGAAAAGAATAATATTGATGCAATTATTGGACTTCCTGCTAATATTTTCTTTGGTACAGGTATTCCTACTATAATCATGGTGCTTAAGCAGAATCGTACCAATAACGATGTACTTATTATAGATGCTTCAAAAGGATTTGTAAAAGTAGGTAAAAACAACAAGTTACAGGCATCCGACATAAAGAAGATTGTTGATGTTATTTCTGAAAGAAAGAGCGTTCCGAAGTTTTCAAAGGTTGTAAGCAGAGATGATATCAGAGTAAATGACTATAATCTAAATATTCCACGATATGTAGACAGTTCAGAAGAAGCTGAAAGCTATGATATTTATGCAAGTATGAATGGTGGTATTCCAAATTCAGAGATTGACAAGATAAGCGAGTATTGGGCAGCTTTTCCGAAATTAAGAGAATCTCTTTTTACAAACAACGGAACACCTTATTCATCACTTGCAGTAAGCGACATAAAGAAAGCAATAACAGAAAATCAGGATGTTGTTTCATTTATTGCTAAATATAAATCTGCTTTTTCTGACTTTGATTCACAGCTTGCTGATGAACTGATTTCAAATATGGAAAATGTTGTTCCTGCAAAAGAAGAAGCACTCATTGGTGAAAATATTTTTACACGTCTCACAAATATTCCTCTTGTAAATCCTTATTCTGCATATCAGATTCTTGACGATATATGGACAGAAATTGCAGTTGATTTTGATATTATGCAGTCAGAAGGCTATGATTCTATCACCGTTGTTGAACCGAATATGATTATCAAGAAAAAAGATAATAAAGATACTGAGGTTCAGGACGGCTGGAAAGGAAAAATATTACCTTTTGAACTTGTTCAGCAAACATTATTATCTGACAATTTGAAGGCAATACAAGCAAAAGAATCAAGAGTTTCTGAAATATCAGGTGAAATAGAGGAACTAATTGGTATTTTATCAGCTGAGGAACAGGAAACATATTTGAATGACGATAATAATGCTTTTGTTCCTGCAAAGGCAAAGGATTTGTTAAAAACTGCTGTTGATGATATCAGCACCCCTGAAATAGACGGACTTAGAGGATATATTGAACTGATTGATAAAAAGGCTTCAAAGAAAGAAAAAGCCGATTATGTTGAAAAAGTAGATGCTGTTTGTTGGACTGCCATTGAAGCTAATAAAGGCGGAGATTACGGCAAAAATAAGATTAATAACAGAATCAAGGAACTTATTGCAGGTTATGAATTTAAAAAAGGTTCTTTAGAGTATGTGCTTTCATCAGCATTAAATTTACTTGAGGAAGAAAAAGAGATAAAAAAATCTATAAAGGAAATGAGTGCGGAATTACACTTAAAGACAAAAAAAGAGATAGAAACCCTTTCAGAACAGGATAAAACAATGCTTGTTCATGCAAAATGGATTGCTCCGCTTGTGTCTTCTATCATGGAACTTCCTGAAATGGTTATTTCTGAGCTTGTAAAAAAAATACAGGCACTTGCTGATAAGTATAAGGATACATTGATTGAGCTTGAAAATGATATAGATTTAGCTGAAAATGCCCTTTCTGTTATGATTAATGACCTTTGTGGCAGTGAATTTGATATGAAAGGTCTTGCTGATCTTAAAAAATTACTTGGTGGTGAATAATATGACAGATAATAAAAAAATACTCGCATTTTCTGATATTATCTCAATTGTAAAGCCTATTGCTGAAAAGTATAATATTAACGAGGTGTATATCTTTGGTTCTTATGCACGAGGCGAAGCTGATGGCGATAGTGATGTTGATGTGCTTGCTGTCGGTGGCAAAGACTTTAAACTCACAAACATTTTAGCCTTTGGATATGAACTTAGTGTTGCATTCGGACGTGATGTTGATGCGTATGAAATTCGTGAAATTAAAACAGACAGTGATTTTTACAAGTCTGTTATGAGAGAAAGGGTTAAAGTGGCATGAAATATTCCGATACACAAAGAATTGAAAAAATCCTTGAATACGCTGAAACTTTAATGCAGTATGCAAAAAGCAGTGGTATTACAAGAGATCAGGTTGAGAATGACCGTATTGTACAATGGACAATTACCACTCCACTTTACAACATTGGAGAACACGCATATAGCCTGACAAATGAATTTAAGGAAAAAACACCTCAAGTGCAATGGAATCTTATTTCAGGACTCAGACACCGACTTGTGCATGATTATGACGGTACAAACTGGGAAATGATTTGGGATATTATACAGATTGAAATTCCAGAATTAGTTGAACAGATTAAAAAAATACAGGAGAATCAGCAAAATGACGAAGAATAACAATGTTCCGAAGGTGCGTTTCAAGGGTTTTGCTGATACTTGGGAACAGCGTAAGTTCTCGGAATTGGTAAGCGTAAAATAATCCCCCGTTCCCAACAAAAAATAAAAACCTCGCCGGATAA
>JAEDMB010000165.1 GCA_016303235.1 Oscillospiraceae bacterium | reverse complement strand
GGTATTGTAAAAATGACATGCGGTCTTTCACTTTGCAGTTATGTTGTAAATCACAGTGAGGAAGTTCTTGCATACTTTCCGCCCGATACCGATATAAGAAGTATTTCCGCATCAGCGGGAATACTCGGAGTAACACTTTCGTCAGTAGGTTCACTTCTTTTCTTTCCGATTATGAAAATTTTCTATCGGAGCGAAAGAAAAATTTCACCTGACAAAACAGTTATATCCGGAAAGAAAATTTCAAGGGAACTTATACTCACAGCACTTCCTGTCGGGATAAGTGCAGTTGTAACAAATTTAACATCACTTATTGATTTGGGAACTATTACCGCCATAGTCGGCAGAAATCCCGAACATTACAGACCTTTTGCCGATATATCAGCGGAAGATATACCGCATTTTCTTTACGGTTCATTTGCCGGAGTAACTCTGACTGTTTTCAACCTTGTTCCGTCAGTAACGAATATGCTCGGAAAAGGTATTCTGCCCTCAGTAACAGAGGCGTGGGAGAGCAGAGACAGAAAATCACTTGAAAAAAATACACATCAGGCACTTCTTGCATCGCTTTTTATTTCAGCACCGTCAGCAATAGGAATGGGAATACTTGCGGAAAAAATTCTGATGTTTTTATATTCCGGTCAGCCTGATGAAGTTTCAGCAAGTGTAAGACCGCTTCAATATCTTATGCCTGGAATGGTTTTTCTGTGTGTATCATTTCCGGTGTTCAGCATGTTGCAAGCCATAGGGAAGCCCTCAATACCGCTTAAAATTATGATTGCCGGAACGCTTATAAAACTATGCGGAAACCTTATTTTAATACCGATTATGAGCATAAACGGGGCATCACTTTCCACAACAATAAGCTATTTATTTATCCTTGTGAGTTCGCTTGTAATCTATCTGAAAGCAACACAAATAAAACTGCATTTTACGAAATTTATACCAATTCTTTATTCGTCAGTATTCTGCGGAGTATCGGCATGGATTGCCGACACACAGCTTTCACCTTATTTAAGCAGTAATCAGAGCATGTTTATAAGCACCGCAACAGGAGCCGTTGTATATATAGGAATACTCTCACTTGTAAAAAAACTTGAATGAATTATTTTATCATACCTTCGGGAGGCTGAATCCATTCAGATGACTGAACCTCACATATAATAGTATCCTGCTTGTCAGTCTTTTCGCCTGATGTTACATAATATCCGCATGTTACGGCTTTAGTATTTTCAGGGACAACAAATCCGACATAATTTGTAATTTCTCCGCCGGCGGGAACTGATTCAAGCTCAACATAATCATTTATAGACTGTTTTGCATAGAGGTTTGCACGGACATCATTATTATATTTCTTGCCGTCTATGGTAAGATAGAAATTATTGAGATTATCAATATAAAAATTCTTATCGGAGCTGTTGCTGATAGTATATTTTACATAGATATACTTTCCGCCGTCATCAGAAGTTTTATTTACATCAATTACATTGTGAACAGTGAAAGTAGTGGTATCGACTGTAACTGATGCACCCAAATCAGTTTCGTGCTTGTTTTTTCCGATATTTTCATTTTCAACATATGACACGCTTGCTGAAGAACCGACTGTATCTGACTGACAGCCTGTTAAAAACGGTACAGCAGATACAAAAGCAGTAAGCATTAAAACAGCTGTTTTTAATTTATTCATAAAAGAATCCTCCTAAATAATCAGAAGTGCTGAAAGCACTTAATTAGAATTATATCACAAAAACTTCAAAAAATCAAGTACAAATTCGGACAAATTTATTTTTTATTAAAAAAAAGCGGTATTCCGCAAAAAGGAATACCGCCGTTGATATTTTTTTGACTGATAATTATTCAGCACTGGGAGCTGATACAGGACAAACACCTGCACATGCACCACATTCAATACATGTATCTGCATCGATAACGTATTTTTCGTCACCTTCAGAAATTGCGTTTACAGGACATTCGGATTCACATGCACCGCACTTGATGCATTCGTCAGAAATAATGTATGCCATAAAAGGACACCTCCAAAAAAATAAGTATCAAGATTTTTTAAAAAATCTCTGATGATATTGTAACACAATACTTTAAAAAAATCAAGTGTTTCTGAAAAAAATTCACAAAATTTTTTAAAGAAAATAGTGACATTTTTTTATGATTTTTCAGGATTTCCGCTTATAAGCATACCTGCAAAAATCCAGAACAACGGCGAAAACGTAATATTTCCTGCACCGATGAAAAATATAATCACTCCGCAGAGAGTTATACACATTGAAATATATGTGCAGACATCATTTTTATCTGCTTTAAGCTTTCCGAATCCGAGATATATAACAGATACAAGAACAGCTAAAAAGAATATAAGCGAGGGGATTCCCCTTGTTGCGGTTACATAGAGATATTCATTGTAATTCTTGTCAAAAGTTCCGGAATTTTCGATAATATTATAGCTTGAATGTAACTGCGGATATACAAGATTTTCCTCACCTGTTCCGACAAGCGGATATTTTTTGATTATCTCAAACGTTTTTGAATTAAGATATGAATAAACTTCGGCAGTATTTTCAACATCAAAATCCTTTGTATTGAAATTTCCGCTTGAACCTATTCTGTTGAATGAATCAAACCACATCAATGCACCGTCATGCAGTGAATAGCTTGAATTTTCGCATACTGCTCCGGAATTTACAAGAAGTACCGCACATAATGCTGAAACAATTACACCCACAGGCTTTAAAAAATTTATCTTCGGGGATTTTTTTAAAAATACCGTAATTATAACGGCAATAACTGACAATGCAATTCCGACAAGTGAAATAAGCGAATACGTGAATATCATCACAAAGGCAAATAATACTGATGATGCAGTGTAAATTATTTTACGCTTTTTACCCTCAAAAAGTACACTTCCGACAAGAGCCGAAACAAGTGCAAGGCTCAGAACCATAGCAAGAAACAGCGGACTCTGTGAAAGTCCGGAACATGCATTTACATCTCCTGCTGATACTATATAGTCATACTTGCTCGGCATTGAATCAATAAAAATCTGAGGCAACGCCCAAAGAGAATTTATAATTCCCATAGCTGTAAGCGAATCAAAAATTCTTATTTTAAATTTGTCTCCTGATACTGTCATAGCCGTCACAAGAAAACAGAAGTAAAATATTATTGCAAGAAGTCCTTCTCCCCTGCCGTTAAATCCATAGAATGATACATCTTTATCATATGAATTAATAAGTGATACAACGCCCCATAAAATCATTGCTCCGAATGATAAAACGGGTATAAGCCTTTTCTTTTTAATATATCCCTTTATAAATGCTATTACAGCCATTATCATACAGAATACTCCGCAAAGCGACAACGCTCCTGATATAATCGGATATGATATTTTTTCTATATCAAATTCACAGGGAATTGTCGCAAGGGATATTAATATACATGGAAGTATCAGCGAAACCGATGCAATCTGCGAATATTTTTCTTCAGTCAGATTAAGTATGAAATTTGACTTTTCGCTTGTATTGAATATAGTTTTTGCCATAAAAGAATCCTCCGTTAAAAAATTAATGCGGACAGCTTTTTAAAGTGTCCGCATTTTCTGAAAAAAATTATTTTGCGTAATCAGTCACACGGCTTTCACGGATAAGATTAATTTTAATTTGTCCGGGATAATCCATTTCCTTTTCAATCTGACTTGCGATTTTTCTTGCAAC
>JAEDMB010000164.1 GCA_016303235.1 Oscillospiraceae bacterium | reverse complement strand
TACCATATGAAATAAATGAAGTTCCGCAAGGAGTTGCAAAAAATATTTATCAGCCTTTAGATGATTATTTTGAAGTTCTCGAATGGGATTCGGAATTATGGGAGGATATGCACGAAACAGCGGAAATATTTGCATATAACGGGAATCACTATGTAATTCCTTACAGCATTTCAGACCCTTTTGTAATAACTTACAGCCGTACTCTTATGAAATCAGAAAAGCTTGATGACCCTTATGAACTTTATAAACAGGGAAAATGGGACTGGAATACATTCACAGAAATGATTGATAAATTCATATCACAGCAGACCGAATACACACGATACGGAATAGCAGGATATTTCGGAGAAGCATGTCTTTATTCAACAGGGAAAACCGTTGTATCACTCAGGGACGGAAAACTTGTCAATAATATAAACGATTCGGGAATAGCAAAAGCCGAAGATTTTATGATTAAAACTGCTGATATATACAATGACGGCTGGCATTCAAATTTCCCTACAAATATGAATACTCTTTTCTATGGTATGCCGGACTGGTCACTTAAAGAATCAAATGCACTTAATCCCGATGCTGATTTAATGGTTGTACCTTTTCCGAAAGCTCCCGATTCAGATAAATATTATATGTGTGCAAACTACAACGCAAGAATGCTTGTAAAAGGTTCGGAAAAAGGCGATGCCGTGGCTACATATATAAAATGCGAACGCCTTGCGGAAACAAGCGAAAAGTATCAGGAAGCAAAAAAAGCTCTTGCTACTGAAAAAATAACTACTCCAAAGGGAATAACTGTCGGATATATCACTGATGAACAGTATAATGCACTTCAGGAATATACAGACCCCACAAAACTCACTCCGATTTTTGATTTCGGATACGGCATGGGAGATGTTATGTACGGCGAGGGTGATTATAATTTTGAAACAAGAGGAATTATGAACCGCCTTTTATATGAATTTCTTGAAGAAAAAGGCAACGCTGAAAACTGGGACGAACTGCGTGAAATGTGTTCCGCAACAATTGACGAAGAAATAAAGAAGTTACAAAATGGTTAAAATCATAAATAAAAATTTTTCAGGTGATGTTGAAAATGCACATTTTATTTAACTTTTATACCCTCTGAAATATCATTTCATCTGAAATATATAACTATAAAATTACAAAACAACGTACAATCTTGATATTCTGATATTTATGTGATAAAATAATACAAACGGATTAACATTCATGATATGGAGGATTTTATGAAAAAATTATTCGCACTTCTTCTCGCCTGTTCTATGATTACATGTGCATTTACTGCTTGCGGAAATGAAGAAACAGGAAGCGGAGAATCATCAGATAAAAGCTCAAGCTCAGAAGTTTCTGAAAGTTCAGAAAGTTCATCAGAATCATCTGATGAAAAGTCTGCAACAAGCGTATCAGAAGCAGATGAAAGCAGTTCAGAAAGTTCATCAGAATCTGTTGCTGATGAAACTGATTCAGATATAAAAGAAGAAAGTTCACAGACCGCACAGACTGAATCAGAAGAAATCTCGGACGGAGATTCCGATTCAAGTCAGGCTGAAAAGGTTGCAATAACCGCCGGAAATGCAAATGACGAAAAGCTCATAGGTGCATGGACAAATGACGAGCTTTCCGCATCATATTCATCAATCAAATTCAGCAAGGACGGTATAATTTCAGCCGTTGTTGACTGTTCAACAATTATGTGCATTTCCGGAGAATATCTCAATATGTCCGGAACTGACTGTCCCTATGAATTTGACGGCACTGACTTTTCATGCGTTATCACAAGTGCTGATATGGGTATAACTGACCCCGAAGTTGAAATACAGGAATTATCAATACTTGAAATGACAAAGCTCGAACCGTCTGACAAGTCAGATATTAATGGTTCATATCTTCTCACAGGCGGTATGCTCAGCGATATATATGCAGAATCACTGCCAATGCAGGGTGATATTTATGTAACAGTCAGCAACAACAGCGACATAATAATGGAAGTTCAGGTATGCGGTTACGATGCTGACGGAGAAGTTCTTACATGGAAAGGCGATGCCAAGGCAATTCTCGGAATTGATTCAAATGAAGAGGCAATCACACCTTATACTATTGACGGAGACACCCTCACTATTTCAGGAAGTACAGAAGAAGTTCTCACAAGAAATAAAGATATAAACTGAAAAAGCTGAAAAACAAAATAAACAATAAATCCGGGCGGAAAAAAATATAATTTTTCCGCCCACAGACTTTCAAAAAAGTCCAGATTTCTCTGAACTTTTTCGGAAGTCTGTTAGAAGGGGCGACCTGAAAAGTCGCCCCTTTTATAATGTCATAAAATAGTATACAAGTCCATATATAACGGACGCTGAACAGCCGTATAATATAACAGGCCCTGCAATTGTGAAAATTTTCGCTCCTACTCCAAGCACAAAACCTTCTGATTTTGCCTCTATTGCCGATGATGCTATTGCATTTGAAAATCCCGTTATTGGTACAAGAGTACCTGCTCCGGCATGTTTTGCGAGTTTTTCATACTTTCCGAAACCGGTTAAAATTGTACTCAGACCTACTAATATAACAGATGTCCATGCTGATGCCGTATCTTTTTCAAAATCAAAATACAGAAATATTTCCATAATAATCTGTCCCAATGCACATATTGCACCTCCGACAAGAAATGCCATTGTTGCATCAATTTTGATATTTGATTTCGGCGAGGCATTTTTACACATATCGCTGTAAAGTTCAGGTGTTATATTCATAAAAAAATCACTCCTTTTATAATATTCTGCTTAGAAAATCCGATTTTATTCAAAAAAATCCCCGTTCGGAGAAAATCCGGACGGGGTAAAAAATCTTTTTTAAATCAGAATTACTTAGCTTCGTTGATAGCAGCCTGAGCAGCAGCAAGTCTTGCAATCGGAACTCTGAATGGTGAGCAAGATACATAGTCGAGACCAATCTTGTGGCAGAATTCAACAGATGTCGGGTCACCGCCGTGTTCGCCGCAGATACCGATATGGAGATTTGGATTTACAGGCTTACCAAGTTTGATAGCCATATCCATAAGCTTACCAACACCGGTCTGGTCAAGTTTAGCGAATGGGTCGTTTTCGAAAATCTTCTTGTCATAGTAAGCATCGAGGAACTTACCTGCATCGTCTCTTGAGAAACCGAATGTCATCTGTGTAAGGTCGTTTGTACCGAAGCAGAAGAAGTCAGCATTAGCAGCAATTTCATCAGCTGTAAGGCAAGCTCTTGGAATTTCAATCATAGTACCTACTTCATACTTGAGTTCAACACCAGCTTCAGCGATAACAGCATCAGCAGTTTCAACAACAACCTTCTTAACGAATTTAAGTTCCTTAACTTCGCCTACAAGAGGAATCATAATTTCAGGAACGATTGTCCAGTCAGGGTGAGCCTTCTTAACATTGATAGCAGCCTTGATAACAGCCTTTGTCTGCATCTTAGCGATTTCAGGATATGTTACAGCAAGACGGCAGCCTCTGTGTCCCATCATCGGGTTGAATTCGTGGAGTGAAGCGATGATAGCCTTGATATCTTCAACAGACTTGCCCTGAGCATCAGCAAGAGCCTTGATGTCATCTTCTTCAGTAGGAACGAATTCGTGGAGAGGTGGGTCAAGGAATCTGATGCAAACAGGAGCACCTTCAAGAGCTTCATAAAGAGCTTCAAAGTCAGCCTGCTGCATTGGTTCAATC
>JAEDMB010000163.1 GCA_016303235.1 Oscillospiraceae bacterium | reverse complement strand
TTACAAGAGCTTCTGAACTTGAAGAACGCAAAACCCAGCTTGAAATACAGCTGTCTGAAATGCACCAGTATGATGAAATGCGATATGAAGATTTTGAGTATCTTCTGAAAGAATACAAAAATCTTGAAGCTGGCACAGAGGAATACAGAACATTCCTGCAACAATTCATAAATAAGATAACAGTTTTCCCATACGAATTAAAAATAGAACTTAATATGGGACTCGGAATAACAGATGACCTTACAGAAATTATTACAATCCGCAGAGGAGAACTGTACGGAATGTTTGAGTCAAAAGTAAATGAAAAGGAGAATTTAAGATATGTTTGAAAAATCAAAAGACAGATACCTTACAATAGGTGTTGATGAAAAAATTCCGATTGATATCCAGATATTCATGTGGGAGGCAGTGGATAATATGCCTGAACCGAAAGATTACTTACAGGTATTCAATCTTACAGTACAGAACGGATTACAGGTTATTCGTCATACATCGGAAAAGCCTAAATATGAAATGACATACATTCTGACATCATTATTAACAAAGGTAGTTACAGCCAAAGTCTATATAATAGACGATGGTGAACACTGCACAATGCTGTTCGCTTCTGAATACTGATAAAAAGGTCCAAGCCACATAAATTGACTTGGACCATTTTTGTTGTCCTGCTGCCTGGCGAACTGTCGCTAAGCGATAAGCGACTCCGCTGAGGCGTGCGATACGGCACCTGTCTATAATAATTACATGTATTTTTTTAATACTTCTCTTTGCTTTCAGAAAAATATGGGAAAACGGGAAATATAAAATTTTGTGTATAAAGAATAAAAGTTGATAATTTACTGATTATGTTTGATTAATGAACTTTTCATTAAACAAAGGTCAAATACATTAAGAACACCGTCTTCACAGAGGTCAGCAGCTTTCCAGTCAGCAAGTTCTGTATCAGGAACAGCCAACAGCCATTTCTGAAGCAATATAACATCTGCGACATTAAATGAACCATCTGCGTTTACATCACCTTTAACCTCTGGAATTTCAGTTGTTGAGATGTTCCATTTCTGACACAAATGTCCATTCATATCCCACTGCTGGATATTATCACCAATTCCGGTACTGGCATTTATAACTTCCAGTACTTTTCTGTCCTCTGATAAATATGTCATAACAGAATATGTATCATCAATATTCTTTGCAAATTTAAAAAGCATTGACTTGTCATTATTATCCAGCGTTTTTATGCTTAAATTGCCGTTATCTTCTATACAAAGACCATAATCTTCATTCATGCGGGATTTTATAAAATAGTAGTTATCATCTTTATACGGAACAAGCTTCCACTTCTGGCAGTTAAATTCATTTGCTTCCCACTGCTGAACATTTGAACCGTCTGACATATTACCATCTTTAATATCCATTACAAAACCGCTGTTTGCATTTGAAAAAGTATATATCAGATTTGTATCCATTTTTGTTCCGAAATTATGGGCATTTTCTAAAATCCAGTTCTGACAGTTTGCACCGTTAACTTCCCATTCCTGAACATTTGCACCGTATTCAGAACTTCCGTTTTCAATTTCAACAGCAGATTTCCCGTTTGAAACCTTTGTAAGAATCTTATATGAACCGTCGCTATTTTTTCCGAATTTAAACTTCTGATTGTCACCGCCGTTAAATCTGTATATTCCGATATTTGTGCCGTTATCGGCTTTCTTTCCTGAAACATCAAGTGCATAAGATGCACCGTCACCAACCTGGGATATGATATAATAGTAGCCCTCACTGGCATCAAATAAACGCCATGTATTCCATTTATCAGGAGTATCTGTATTCTCTGTATCTCCGCCGTTTAAATCCCATTGCTGAACATTGGTGTTGTTTTCTTCAATATTTCCGGTTACTTCCATATATAGATTACTGTTAGCGTTTTTTATTGTATAAACAGAACCGTCTGTAAAACTTGCTGTTTCATATCCGGTTTTTCTCGGAGTACCTGTATATACAGATGTTTTATTTCCCCATATTGTCTGGTTATTGCTTCCTACAGCCATAAATGACATTACCTTTCTGCCTTTTTCGTCCTTTGCGGCAAGAAATTTTCCGTAGTATTTCTGATTGCCGATTGTGATTACAGCATCGTCTGAACCTGAATTTTCATACCATGTACCTGAAAAAGCTCCTGATATTTTACCGTCAGCAGTAAGAGTAATTTCAGAAGAATTGTATATTTTACTGCCCGTATCATTTCCATGATTTATAAATTCATATGTACCTGCTACATCAGATTCTTCATAGCCGTATTTATCAATGATATCACCCTGATATTCATTAGGTGCTACAACAGGCCAGCCCTGTTCGTTAAACTGCATTGAATGAACTCTGACCTGATGAAATTCAGTTCCGTCATCAAATCTTGCATGATAGAAAATATACCAGTTTCCATCATCATCTTTAAGAACAGAGTTATGACCGCAAGCCATATAGGCTGTATCATTTGTACTGAATTTATAGTTGCCCATAACTTTAAGACCGCAGCTGTCAAGGTTGGAATCGGCATTCATAATGCCATTATTTCCGGCAGGGTCTTCAAAAGGTCCGAGAGGATTCCTTGAACGGTACACACGCATATTGTAACCGCCATCAGAAAACAGTCCGCCGAATGTTACCCAGAGATAATAATACCCTGTATCTTCGTTATATTCAATGAAAGGACCCTCTCCCGACTTGTGATAACCGCCTATAAGCTTTGTGCCGAAATAGCTGTCAACCATTCTTCCGTCGGAAGTAGTACCCGTTTTCGGATGAATACATTTACCGGTTTTCGGGTCTATTTCAAGTGTAAAAATACCTCCCGACCATGAACCGTAAACCATATACATTTTTCCGTCAGTATCATAATAAATTGTCGGGTCAATTGCATTTGGGAAAGCGTCGTTGTTGTAATTGTTTCCGCTGAACCATTCTGAATTATAAGTAACTTCTCCTGATGCAATAAGTTCGTCAATATTTGTAGAAGTATATTTCTTGTTGACATTTTTAGTATTGCTTGAAACATACTGGTCATTTGATGTAAAACCAGTGTAGATAAGAGTATCAACAAACTGATAAGGACCTTCTATATTCCTGGATACCGCATAGCAGATTACTGAACGGATATATGTAGATGATGTGCAGAAATACATTACATAGGCTCCTTTTGAGCCATCAGTGTTGACATATTCGGGATTCCATATTACATCAGGAGCCCATACTGCAAAACCGCCATAGCAGTCTTCCAGATTTTCTCCGGACCAGTCAAAAGCTTTTTTAAGATTAGCAGACAGATCTCCAAATTCCACATTATTTGGAGTTGTATATCCATTTGTAAAACTATTCCAGTTTTGTAAATCTGAGCTTTTGGCAGCGTCAATATGAGAGCCAAATAAATAATACTGTTTTGAAACAGGGTCTTTTATAATTGAAGGGTCATGTACAGAAACTCTTGAAGTTATTTTTGCACTGACTTGGGGTAAGTGAAAACAGTTTCCTGAAATCAGAAAAGTTCCTGCCATGATAGCAGCGAGTATTTTTTTCTTTAACATATATACAGGCCTCCATTAATAGTTTTTTGTCAGTTTTTTTTGTGCGTATTAGACAAATACAAATAAGGATTATTTATAATATTATATCATATTTTGATTGTGTTGTCAAGATATAGCTATCCTATTTTCAGGGTTTTTGAATGAGTAAACAAATTGTTAATAACTAAAAGAAG
>JAEDMB010000162.1 GCA_016303235.1 Oscillospiraceae bacterium | reverse complement strand
TTAAAACTTCTTAGTAATGACATCAAATCCGCCGGAAAGCTGTTCATAGGCATAAGCAGTATCAAGAAGTGTCTGTTCACAGAACTTATCAGCAATGAACTGTAATCCCATAGGCATATTTTTTGAATCAAATCCGCAAGGTACACTTATTGCGGGAAGTCCTGCAATATTTACTGTTACAGTGCATACATCGTTGTAATACATCTTAATCGGGTCGCCGATATTTTCGCCGATTTTGAATGCTGATGACGGTACTGTCGGAGTTGCAATAACATCACATTCCCTGAATGCGTTTGAAAATTCCTCTGAAATCTTTCTCTGAACCAGTTTTGCCTTTTTGTAGTAAGCGTCATAGAATCCCGAACTCAATACGAAAGTACCGAGCATAATTCTTCTCTTGACTTCATCGCCGAATCCCTCACTTCTTGTCTTTTCGTACATATCAGTAAGACTGTTATAATTTTCGGCACGGTATCCGTATTTTACGCCGTCAAATCTTGCAAGATTTGATGATGCCTCTGCTGATGCGATGATATAGTAAGTATTTATTGCGTATTCAGTGCTTGGAAGTGAGATTTCCTTTATCTCTGCACCGTTCTGTTTCATAAGCTCAATGGCACTGTATACGGATTCTTTAACCTCGCTGTCAATACCCTCTCCGAAATATTCCTTTGGAACGCCTATTCTGAGACCTTTTACATTATTTTTGAGATTTGCATAATAATCGGGATATGCGATATTTTTGGAAGTAGCGTCCATTTTGTCGTAACCGCATATAAGACTCTGGAGCATTGCAACATCTTTAACGGATTTTCCCATAGGGCCAATCTGGTCGAGAGAGGAGGCAAATGCAACAAGTCCGTATCTTGAAACACTTCCGTAAGTAGGCTTCATTCCGACTGCTCCGCAGAGTGCAGCAGGCTGTCTTATTGAACCGCCTGTATCCGAACCGAGTGTGAGTATAGCTTCCCCCGATGCAATTGCGGACGCTGAACCTCCTGAAGAACCTCCCGGAACACATTCAGGATTATGCGGATTGTGTGTAAGGTGAATATATGAAGTTTCAGTTGATGAACCCATTGCAAATTCGTCCATGTTCATTTTTCCGGTAACTACCATTTTTGCGGAGTTTATTTTCTCCATAACAGTCGCATTGAATGGCGGTACATAATTTTCAAGCATTTTCGATGAACATGTTGTGCGGAGTCCCTTTGTGGAGATATTGTCCTTGATTCCAATCGGAATACCTGCAAGGGGGTGGAGTTCTTCACCGTTAGCTCTTGCATTATCGACTGCCTTAGCCTGTTCAAGAGCGTTTTCGTTAAGAGTAACATAAGCTCCGACTTTATCTTCAACGCTGTCAATTCTGGATTTTACATCGTTATATATTTCAACTGCACTACATTCCTTTTTAGCAAGCATTTCCGAAAGTTCGGACGCTGTTTTTTCATACAACTTCATTTATAGACTTCCTTTCAAAAATTATTCTACTGTTTTCGGTACAACAAGACAGCCAGCCTGTACCTGCGGAGCATTTGCCATAAGTTCATCTCTTGTGAACTTGTCGGGTACTGCAACATCTTCACGGAGTGTCATTGCGTTTTCACGGTCGAGAGTGAGTTCCTCCTCAATATCAGGAAGTCTGTCAACCATTGCAACTATGGACTGCATATCCTTTTCAAATTTTTCAAGCTTTTCGTCCTCAATTCTGAGACGGGCAAGCTTTGCGATATGTTTAATATCGATATTCATGATTTATCTCTCCTTTATTTTAATTACTGCATTTATCAATAAGTTCGGATTCGCTTATAACAGCAACTCCGAGTTCATTGGCTTTGTCAAGCTTACTTCCGGCATCTTCTCCGGCAACTACGAAAGAAGTTTTCTTTGATACTGATGAAGATACTTTTCCTCCGAAACTTTCTATAAGCTTTTTAGCCTCATCACGTTTCATAGTGGGAAGTGTTCCGGTAAGTACGAAAGTAAGACCCTTAAATCTGCCGTCACCTGTGGATTTCTTGGAATAAGTCATATTTACTCCGAGATTTTCAAGACGTTTTATAAGCTGTATTCTGTGAGGCTCTTTAAGTGCCTTGACAAGATTTTCAGCCATAACATCTCCGAATCCCTCGATTTCTGATATACTATCCTTATCGGCATTGAGTATATCCTGAATTGACGGGAATTTTTCACACAAAAGCTGTGAAGCTTTCTGACCTATATTGCGTATTCCGAGTGCATAGACAAGGCGGTCAAGATTTGATTTCTTTGATTTTTCAATTGAATCAATAAGATTCTGTGCGGATTTCTCACCGAATCTTTCAAGCATTACCAAATCAGATGCTTTCAGTTCATATATATCAGAAGCCGATTTTACAAGACCTTTTTCAACAAGCAGTGACATTATAGCCTGTCCCATTCCGTCAATGTTCATAGCCTCCTTAGATGCAAAATGTATCAGATTTTTAAGGAGCTGTGCGGGACATTCAGCATTAGGACAACGGAGAACGCTTTCGTCCTCGTATCTTACTGATGGAGTACCACATACAGGACATTCTGACGGGAGTTTGAAAGGCTTTGAGTTTTCGGAATGGCTTACGGATTTCAGAACCTCCGGAATTATATCACCGGCTTTTCTTACTATTATTTTATCGCCTATTCTTATATCCTTTTCATCGATAAAATCCTGATTGTGAAGAACTGCCCTTGATACGCTTGTACCTGCAAGGGTTATAGGCTCGAATACAGCTACCGGAGTTATTGCACCGGTTCTTCCGACATTTACCTCTATATCAAGAAGTGTGGTTTCCTTTTCTTCGGGAGGGAATTTATATGCTACTGCCCATTTAGGTACTTTTGAAGTAGCTCCCATAATTTCACGCTGTTCAAAGTCATCGACTTTTATAACAACTCCGTCAATATCAAAAGGGAGATTTGCTCTCTGATTTCCTATTCTGTTTATTTCGTCAGATATTTCGTTATATTCGGTACAGGTTTTATATGACGGAATAACTTTGAATCCGAGAGATTTTGCATAATCAAGTGACTGCTTATGCGAATTTAGTTCGTATCCCTCAATCTGCTGAATATTGAATACAAATATATCAAGTTTTCTTTCGGCGGTAATCTTCGGATTTTTCTGACGGAGTGAACCAGCTGCGGCATTTCTGGGGTTTTTGAAAGGCTGTTCGCCGTTGAGTTCCTGTTTTTCGGAAAGCTCCACAAAGCTTTCACGTGGCATATATACTTCTCCCCTGACTTCTATAAAATCGGGAACGTTTTCGGATTTCAGCTTAAGCGGAATTGACTTTATAGTTTTAAGATTTCCGCTTACGTCCTCACCGACAAAGCCGTCACCTCTTGTTGAACCTCTTGTGAATATTCCGTCAGTATATTCAAGAGATACAGACAATCCGTCAATTTTAGGCTCTACTGTAAATACAGGATTTTTTAGATTTTCCTTGCATTTGTCAACAAATTCCTTTACCTGTTCAAAGGAAAAAACGTCCTGCAAACTGCCCATTTGTACCGTATGAGTTACTTTTTCAAAGGTATTCAGTGCAGTTCCGCCTACTCTCTGGGTAGGAGATGACGGTGAAACAAGTTCGGGATAATCCGATTCAAGCTTTTTCAGCTCCTGCATAAGCATATCATATTCATAGTCGCTTACTGTCGGATTATCAAGAACGTAATATTCATATCCGTATTTTTCAAGAATTTCAGAAAGTTCAGGTATTCTTTTTTCTGCTTCCTGTTTATTCATTTTTTTATCACTTC
>JAEDMB010000161.1 GCA_016303235.1 Oscillospiraceae bacterium | reverse complement strand
ATACCCATACTTATACATATACTACACTTCCGGAGTTCGTAACAACAACTCCTTGTGTAACTACTACGACATATACAGAGACATCAAGAAATACCGGAACTGATAATGATGTGCCTGTTCTTTACGGCGATGCGAATACTGACGGTTGCGTAGATATTGCCGATGTTGTTGCAGTTTCTGCATATGTAGCTGATTCCGAAAAAAATGATATTGGCGGTTATGGTATGCTGTGCGGAGATGTTCACAATACAGGAGATGGTATTACTGCAAATGACGCACTTGCTATACAGAAATTCCTTGCGGGAGATTTATCTGATTTTTGTTGATTATGAGAAATATTTTTTCAATAGCTTTTCAGTTTTCTTTCACTGACTGTACACATAGCTTGTCTATAATATAAACAAGTTCAGGGAATGCAAGCTACCTGAACCGGTTTTCATTATAAAGGTTAAGCGTTCACCCCGACACTTAACCGTAAAATCCCCAATAATCCCTATATCATGGCGAGGAGGCTCTGAATAAGAGCCTTTTTGCTTTTTGTTTTTTTGCGTAAAAAATAACGGGCGGACATATTTGTCCGCCCATAAAATTTTTATTATTCCTTGTCGGGAGTTACTTCCTGAAGTACAAGTGTTATTTCAATATCTTCATCTTCGCCCTGACGGCTTATTGTGAGAGTAATTTCATCGCCGGCTTTATACTGTTTCTTGATTTCGTTGAGTTCCTCAAGATTTTTTACCGGTTCGCCCTGAGCTCCTATAATTACATCGCCCTCTTTGATACCTGCAAATTCAGCGGAACTTCCCTCACTTACGCTTACAACATAAACGCCTACCGGAATACCGTAAAATCTTGAAATTGTATCTGAAACGTCCTGAGTCTGTATTCCAATCTGCGGACGGCCTGTTACATATCCGTAATTGATAAGGTCATCTATAATTGTCTTTGCCTCTGAAATCGGAATTGCAAATCCAAGACCTTCAACGCTTGCAGAACCGTAGCTTGATGACATTTTTGCTGAATTTATACCTATTACCTGACCACAGCTGTTAAGGAGAGGCCCTCCGGAGTTACCGGAATTTATAGCAGCGTCGGTCTGAATGAGTTTCATCTGCTTTTCATTGACAGTAATTTCACGGTTTGTCGCTGATACGATACCGCTTGTTACAGAGCCGAAAAGTTCAAATCCGAGAGGATTTCCGATAGCTATAACAAGTTCACCTACTTTGATGTCGTTGCTGTTTCCAAATTCGGCAGCTTTAAGGTTTTTGGCATCTATTTTAAGAACGGCTATATCAGTTTCAACATCGCAGCCCATAACTTTGGCATCGTATTCTGTTTCATCTGAAAGTACAACGCTGACACTCTTTGCGGCACCGCAGTTGTATTCGCTTGTATCATATACTACATGGGCATTTGTTATAATATATCCGTCTTCTGTCATTATAATTCCTGTGCCTGTACCTTTTATTTCCTCTGTCTGGTTTGAAGGTCTTCCACTGAATCCCCACATATCAATTGACTGTGAAGTATATTCAAATGTTGAAGATACACCGACTACTGACGGCATAGCATTTTCGACTATATCCGGAACTGACATTGCATCTTTTCTTGAGGCGAGGTCAATAAGGCTCGGAAGCTTTTCGGAAGATGAAGAAGAAAGTGAGTTTATATTTTCAGCGGAACTTTCTGATTTTGATTCTTCTGAACTTTCTGATTCTTCGGAGGAATCTTCTTCCATTGTTGAGACCTTTGGATTTTTTTCAGCATACTTGTATACCTGAACTGAGCCTGCACCTACTATAACAAGTGAAAGAACGAAAGCGACAGCTTTGAGAAATCCTCTGTTTTTGTGTGGCTTTTCATTTTTTTCGGGTTCAGCGGAATATGAATAGGAATTTTCCGGAGCTTCATAGATATTTTTGTTTTCATCATTATTGTTATTGTATGTCATAATAAAGCACTGCCTTTCTTAACTGTTTTTGTTTGTTTCTATATTTATAATTATAAGCATTAATGTGACAATTTTATGATAATATACAGAAAAAGGAGTGTTTTAATATGAATTTTATGTTTAAAACAGCGGAACTGAATGTGTAATCAGTTCCGCTTATGCTTTATCAGAGCTTGTATTCTTCAATTGCCGTCATTAATTTTCTGTACCAGTATATGAATGAATAGTCACCTTCAATAGCAGGCTTGTTTATTGTAAAGCCTGTATATTCACCGTTTATTTTTAAATAGTATGAGGTTTCATCTTTCGGAATAAATTCCATAACGGTATTTATATCATCATCAAGATGATATTCAATAGTAATTTCGGGTTCACCTGATACTTCAGCATCTTTTTCTATTCCTGAAAATCCTATATTTGAAAGTGCATTGTACATAGTATAGAGATTTGTCAGAACATCTTCGCCGTAGTCCGAAATATCCTCGCCGTTTACCTTGTATTTTGAATTTTCGGAATCAAGCTCAAAATGAATTTCTTCTCCCTTATAGTTTATATCAAGAGTGTTTACTGTTGACATATAAGTTGAATAAATCTGGGTTACTGCAACATCATTGACAGTATTTTCGATATAGTAAACGTCAGCTGTATAGTATGTTGAAACCTGTCCGGATTCCTCTATAAGTATATAGATATAATTCGGGTCGTCGCCGTACTTGCTGAAAAGAAGTGAATGAGTTTTTCCGTCAGTTCCGGAAATCTTCATCTGTGCATAGGGCTTGTCGAATCCGTATTTTGAATAATCTGTCAGATTGGATTCAATAAATTCCTCTGCTTTAAGACGTGTAAGAACGCTAATCATTGAGCTTATTTTTGTACTGTCAAGCTGAAGATATGAATATTCTCCGTCAAAATGCCATATATTATCAGAGTCGAGGGAAGTTTTATAAATGCTTTCACCGTTTCTTATAAGTTCAAAGTCGGTGATTTCACTGTCCGAATAACCTGTGAGATATTTTGTTTTAAGAAGTTCCTTGTTTGCATAAAGAACACTTCCGTATGAATAGTCTATGCTGTATATCTTGTCTTTACCCTCTGCCATACAGTAAAATGCCTCATTTGTAGGAGTAGGGTCACCCATATATATAGTATAGTCCTTTTCGGGAGTACGGCAGGTTACAGTTATAGGGTCATCAAGGCCGTATTTTGCAAGGTCGGCTTCCTCTGCCTTGCCGAAATTCTTTTCAGCGGAAAGGTCACACATATATGATACAACGTTTGTTATATAGTCCTGATTGGGTGATATTTCATCAGTATTTGAAAACTGCCAGTTTCCGTTATTGAGAACTGCAATAAATTCACCGTCAGGGCAGTTGAAATCAACTTCCGTCACATCGTCAGAGCTGAATTTAAAAAGAACGTTTTCGTTTGCAAGTTCTGATTCAATACGCTGTTTTTCCTCCTGACTGTTTTTTACGGCAAAATATGCTCCCAGAGAACCTCCGCCCAGTACGGCAAGCACTGCAACAGCGATAATAATTTTTTTCATTATGAATTTCTCCTTTTAAGCCATACGCCTGCACCGAATACTACAAACGCAACCGGAATTGCAATAAAAATTGCCATAACGTTTTTAGCCTGATTTGAATCATCAAATATCATATTATCAAAGGAACGTGTTTTGTCTTCAATTTCCATATCAACATCACTGTCGTACATCCATGTTATTGATGAAAGGCAGAGATAGAGGGGAACTATTGTGAATCCGGCAGATACATGCTCATCGTCCATAAATTCGGCATTTCCCATAACAATCATTTTTGAATC
>JAEDMB010000160.1 GCA_016303235.1 Oscillospiraceae bacterium | reverse complement strand
CCTTGTTATCTCTGTGCAAGAATGAGGAGAGGTCATCTTTACAGCTATGCTGAAAGTCTCGGCTGTAATAAAATAGCACTCGGACATCATTTCAATGACGTTATCGAAACTATATTAATGGGTATGCTTTACGGCGGACAGGTTCAGACAATGATGCCTAAACTACACAGTTCAAATTTCGGGAATATGGAGCTTATCCGACCTCTTTATATGGTACGTGAATCGGATATAAAAGCGTGGGTAAGATATAATAATCTCGAATTTATACAGTGTGCGTGCCGTTTTACCGAAAATATTGAACATACTGAAAACGGCGGAAATACTTCAAAGCGTCAGGAAATGAAAGAGCTTATTGCAGATATGAAAAAAATCAATCCGAATATAGATATAAATATATTCAGAAGTGTTGAAAATGTAAATCTTGATACTATAATATCATATCATAAGGGCGATGAATATACAAGTTTTCTCGATAATTATTAATCAGTAAGGAGAAATTAAAATGCTTAATCAGTTTTCAAGAACAGAGCTTATGCTCGGCAGTAATGCTATGAAAAAATTATCCGAATCAAGAGTAGCTGTATTCGGTATAGGCGGAGTAGGCGGATATACTGTTGAAGCTCTCTCAAGAAGCGGAATAGGTTCTCTTGATTTAATCGATAATGATACAGTAAGCATTACTAATATAAACCGTCAGATTTATGCTTTACTGGATACGGTCGGACAGTATAAAACCGATGTTGCGGAAAAACGCATTATGCAGATAAATCCGGAATGTCATGTCAGAAAATACACAACTTTCTACACTCCCGAAACTTCATCGGAATTTGATTTCAGTCAGTATGATTATATAGTTGATGCGATAGATACAGTATCGGGAAAAATCGAACTCGCAGTTAAATCACAGGAATCAGGTACACCTATAATAAGCTCAATGGGTGCGGGAAACAAGCTTGACCCGACTATGTTTGAAGTTGCTGATATATATAAAACTTCTGTATGCCCTCTTGCAAGAGTTATGCGTTATGAACTTAAAAAACGTGGAGTAAAACGGCTTAAAACAGTTTATTCAAAGGAACAGCCTTTTATTCCCGATACTGAAAACTATGAGGAAAAGTGTAAAAAGCGTATACCGTCAAGCAATGCTTTTGTACCGTCCGTAGCGGGTCTGATTATTGCCGGAGAAGTCATAAAAGACCTTACAGCTGAATGGAGATGATTTTTTTGAAAATAGAAAATGTAAATCCTGCTGATATTGAAAAACGCAGTATGGAGATAATAGAAAGCGAAGCGGATTTTACGGGATTTTCAGATTCCGAACGCCTTATATTAAAGCGTATTATCCATACCACAGCAGATTTTGACTATATAAAAAATATAAGATTTTCGGAAAATGCCGTTGAATCGGGGTTAAATGCATTAAAAAGCAATGCTGTAATAGTTACGGATACAAAAATGATACTTTCGGGAATAAGCAAGCCTGCTTTGAAAGCTTTAGGCTGTGAGGTACACTGTTTTGTAAGCGACCCCGATGTTGTTGCAGATGCGAAAAAATACAATACAACAAGAGCTATACAGGCTATACACAAGGCTGTTGATGAGTTCAGAGACAGAAATATTATATTTGCAGTCGGAAATGCTCCCACGGCTCTTATATGCCTTCATGAGCTTATACTTTCCGAAGAAATAAATCCTGCACTTATAATAGGTGTACCTGTCGGATTCGTCAATGTTGTACAGTCTAAAAATCTTATTATGTCGGATAAAATCCCCTATATAGTATCAGAGGGCAGAAAGGGCGGAAGTACCGTTGCAGTATCGATATGCAATGCATTATTATATCAGCTCTATGACAGAAAAACAGGTGAAGTATTGCTATGAATGGAATTTTATACGGTGTGAGTGTCGGTTCAGGCGACCCCGAACTTATTACTCTGAAAGCAGTCAGAATTATAAATTCATGTGATATTATAGCAGTTCCACGAACAAAAGGCGAAAATACTCTTGCACTTGATATTGTAAAAAAAATATGCTGTACGGATAATAAGGAAATAATTTATCTTGACTTTCTTATGACACGTGATACAAATTTACTTGAACGCCGTCACCGTGAACTTGCCGAAAAGCTTTTCCCTTATCTTAAATCGGGCAGAAATATTGCATTTATCAGTATAGGCGATATTTCCGTATATTCGACTTTTTCATATATATCCGATATTGTGGAGAAATCGGGATTTGATGTTGAAATATGTGCGGGAGTTACGAGCTTTTGTGCGGTATCCGCAAAGCTTAAAAGACCGCTTGTTTCAGGAAACAATCCGCTTATAATAATGCCGTCATCATGCGATGACTTTGAAAGCCTTTCGCAGTATAACTGTACAAGAGTAATTATGAAATCGGGTAAAAATATTTCAAATCTCAGGGAAAAACTTGACGGAAATATTTTCACCGCTGAAAACTGCGGTCTGCCCGATGAAAAAATATATAACGGAATACCCGAAAAATCGGGATATTTCACTACTGTAATTGCTGAACCCGAAAATAAATATATATATCACGGAAATGAGAAACTGCGTTTCGGATATACTACGGGAACATGTTCGGCTATTGCATCGAAAGCCTCTGCCGAAATGCTTGTTACAGGAAAGAAAGTAAATAGTGTTAAAATTATGACTCCAAAGGGAATTGAAGTCAGTGCTGAAATTCTTGATATAGATATTGGTTATAATTATGTATCATGTGCAGTAAAAAAATATTCGGGAGATGACCCCGATATTACAGACGGAATTTTAATATATGCAAGAGCTGAAAAAATAAAATCGGGTATAGAAATCACAGGCGGAGAGGGTATCGGAATAGTTACCGCAAAAGGTCTTGACCAGCCTTGCGGAGAATATGCAATAAACAGTGTTCCGAGAAAAATGATAGCTTATGAAGTCGGAGAAATTCTTGAATACTATTCATGCGGTTTCGGAATAAGAATAACAATATCAGCTCCCGAGGGCGTTGAAATTGCCAAAAAGACATATAATTCAAGAATAGGAATAAAAGGCGGAATATCCATAATAGGAACGTCCGGAATAGTCGAGCCTATGAGCAGTAAGGCTCTTGTTGATACTATACGGCTTGAAATGCGTTCAAGGAGAGCAAACGGAATTAAAAATCTTCTGCTTACAATCGGGAATTACAGCGAAAACTTTCTGAATGATAAAATTCCGGATTTATCCGAAAAAGCTGTTAAGTGCAGTAATTTCATAGGCGATGCGATAGATTCCGCACTTGAATATAAATTTCAGAGTATACTTATAGTCGGTCATATCGGAAAACTTGTAAAGCTCGGAGCAGGTATTATGAATACCCATTCATCACAGGCAGACGGAAGATTTGAAGTGCTTGTTACGTGCGGAGTTCTTGCCGGAGCAGATTCCGGAATACTAAAAAAGATTCCTGAATGTGTTACAACTGATGAAGCTCTTGAAATATTCAGAAATGCCCGAATACTTGATAAAGTATCAGAAATTCTTATGAAAAAAATACAATATCATCTTAATGCAAAAGTAAAAAACAGTATTCCGATAGGTGCGGTATTGTTTTCAAACAAATACGGAATTATTGGTATAACTGAAAATGCGGAAAAAATTGCGGAGGAATATTATGGTTAATTTTGTAGGTGCAGGGAGCGGAGCATCTGATTTGATAACGGTCAGGGGTGCAAATCTTCTTAAACAGGCAGATATTATTATATATGCAGGTTCGCTTGTAAATCCGGAGCTTTTAAG
>JAEDMB010000159.1 GCA_016303235.1 Oscillospiraceae bacterium | reverse complement strand
GGAAAAAAATCAGATTTATGGGGACTTGCAAAAAAAGCAGAACAGGACAGATAAAGATATTCCGTATTAACAGAAAGGTGAACTGATATTAATGAAAAAAAATAAAAACAAATATGCAAAATACAGCAATACAATTATTGATGACGAAAAACTTCCGGGAGTTGATATTAATTCGGCTCAAAGAAGGCTTCCGAGCATTATACTTATTGACAGCTCCGCTTCAATGAGCAAATACAGCGATATAGTTAAAAAATCGATTATTTCGATATATAACGAAATTCTGGATAATCCGGTAGCAAGCAGGGCTGTTGAACTTGGAATAATAACATTTAATGAAACTACAAAAATTCAGCAACCTATATGCGAGATTTACCGTCAGAAAAGAAAAGGACATAATCTGCAGTTTGAATGTGAAGGGCAGACTTTAACCGGATTTGCTGTCAATGAAGCTCTCAATCAGCTTGAACTGCGTAAAAAAGAACATATAAATGCAAAAAGCGGTGTCCGTAGTTATGCTCCTCTGCTTTTCATTATATCTGACGGAGCTCCGTTCTGTGCCGTTCCGGAAGTGCAGAGAGAAAATATGAAACTCCTTGATGAGGCTTGTAAAGAAATAAAAGAAAAGGTTTCAAGTGATTCTCTCAGAGTTGTATGCTTTGAAATAGGTGAAAGATGTAGTCATGATATAATGCAGAAGCTTACCGGCACTGATGATTCCAGAAGAGTTATACATATAAGCGGTGAATCCGACAGTATAAGCGAGATTTCTGAAGTTTTCAGCATAACGTCATCAATGATAGTAAGCCAGAGCAACGGCGAAGATTTTAATGAAAATATCGGAAGTATAAAAAAATAAAAACGGAGTCCGATAAATATGAAAAGCTATAATAATATTTTCAGAACTTTCTCTCTTGTTAAAACCGGTCTTTCGCATGAAAAAAAAGGAAAACAATGTGAAGACAGAGCTTTTGCTGTTGCTGATGACGGATTTTCTCCGGCTGTTGCGGTGCTTTGTGACGGTGCGGGTTCATGTGAAAATTCCGGACTCGGAGCGGAAATAGTATCATCTGCTGTTTTGAAACTTTTAACACAGCAGTTTGATGACTTGTACAGAATGAAAGAATCAGATTTTGCTGACTGTATACTGGAAACTGTAAATGATGAGCTTTACAGGACAGTAAAAGAAAAAAACTGTACATACAGAAGCCTTTCCGCTACACTGCTCTGCACTGCAGTTCACCCTGACGGCAGATATTTTTATTTTCATATCGGTGACGGTATTATTGTATCATCAGATAATTCAGAAATAAAAATTATTTCCCAGTATCGGCATGAAAAAGCATGCAATATTTCTGATTTTGTAACCAGCACTTCGCCCAGATATAATTACGGAAAGGGTACAAACGGAATTTCAGGGTTTATGCTTATGAGTGACGGTCTTGAGGAAATGCTTTCTGACGGAGACGAAATCACATTCAGAGGAAAATTATTTATGCAGATAGCATATTTCCTGTCAGAAAAACGTATGTATAAAGAAGCAGAATCGCTTTTTCAGTTAGCACAGAAACGTGGTTTTGCCGATGATATTTCTTTTGCGGTAATTGCGGATAAAAGAAATGCAGAAAAAGTATTTAATCTTATGAATCCGGAAATACGGAGCAGATTATTTTATATTCCCGAAAATCTAAGCAAAAAACAGATTAAACAATATTCATCTTTATTGCGGGAATTAATAAAAAAGAACGGAATGAATATATATCAGATTTCCGGATTACTTCATACACATGGCAAAACAAGAACTCTTAATAAAATAGAAGGACTTATAGAATCTGAAATAATTTCATTTAACGGTAAAAAATATATTCTTTAGTCAGACTGTCGAAAAAGTTCAGCGAAAGCTGGGCTTTTTTATTATAAATTGCGGTAAAATATAATTCCTGTGCGGGCATTTTTAACATATTTTTTCAAAAAAATACTTGAAATTTCAGAATATATGTGATATAATTATATTTGATTAAGGAGAGATTTCTGTTATGAAAAAATATGCAATATATAAATCCGAAACAGGATATTATTACTACAGATATGCTGACTGTCCTGAACAGCTTGAAGATACAAAGCTTAAAAGCATAATTACTGAAGACAAGTTCCCTGTTCTGATTGACGATAAGGGAGGCTATTATCTTTTTTCAAAAAATGATTACGGATTTGTAAAAATTATTGAGACTGATAACGAATGTCCTCTGTCTCTGGAAGAAATGTATTTCAAAAATGACAGAAATTTCAGTCTCGGCTGGATATCTCCTGAAGGCGATACCTATTCATGCAGTTATACAAATCATACAAAATGTGCAAAAATGCTTGCTGAAAAATTTTTTCGGGATTCAAAATTCCCTGAACGCACTCTCGGCAGAGCCGGCTGGATTAAAGTTATTGACTCATGGGACGGAATTCAAAGAGAACATGGTCAGTTTGTATACTCATTTACCGGCAAAATTACCAGATGTCAGGCTGATAAGCTCTTCGACCTCGGTCTTTATAATAATGATGAAGTCAAAAAATTAATACAAAACTGCGAAAATTACTGGTGATTCAAAATTATGTACAAAACGCAACAAAAACTTAATTGACAAATAAAGGAATATATGATATAATATAAATTAATGCAAAAATATGATTATGTCATATTTTTAAAAAATAAAAAGGAGGCTGTTACTGTAAAACATAAAACTTTCAGTAACTAATTAAATATAAATGAATGAAGTCATATTTTTAAAAACATCAGCATTCGGAGGATACAATAAGGAAGATGTCGACAATCTTCTTCAAATGCTGTATTCTCAGATTTCTGAGCTTGAAAGCCAGCTCAGAGAAATAAAATCCGCTGTTGAACAATATAAAACCGGAACAGAACAGGAAAAAATATATGAATCCATTCTCTCCGAAGAAAGAGCAAAAATTGCCGGATTGCAGACCGAAAATCAAACTTTATCCCAGAATCTCGAATCCCTTAAAGCCGAAAATATACAAAAGGAAAACGAAATTTCTGCCCTTAAAGAAAATGTTTCCGGGCTTGAACAGAATATTGCAGAAGCCAATATGAAAATAGCATCTCTTCAGACTGAGGACGAAGCAACTGCATTCAGTATGATATTCGTCGAAGCTAAAAAATCAGCTGATGTACTTATAAGCAAAGCTCAGAAAAAAGCCTCTGAGCTTGAGGAAAATTCAAAAAAACTCGCTGAAAATATAATCAATGATGCAAATAATAAAGCTTCTGAAATTACTGCCGAAGCAAATAACAACTTAAAGCAAATGGAAGTTTCTTCCGGAAATATGAAAGCTCTTATGCTTGATGATGTAAATAAAATAAATCAGGTGTTTTCAAGATTAAAGGATACTTTTGAGGAATTTACAAAATCCGGAAATGATATAATCGGCAAATCAGAAAATATTCTTTCAGAAACAAAAAATACCCTCGAAAATAACGGAATCCCTGTTTTTAAGATTCCGGAGGAATATAAGCCGGAATTTCCTGACGCTCCTGCAAATGAATATGATGATGCGGATTTTATCAGCGACATTAATTCCGTTAATATAGTTTCAGATAATTTCATGGACGAATTTCAGGATAGTCTCGAACGTGACATCATGGATTTTGAAGCAGGAAAAATCACTACATCAAGCAATGACAATATCAGTCTGGAGGAGCTTGCAAGACAAGCAGAGGCTATAAATGATAAAAAATCCGAAACCCCCAGCCTTGAGGAAATCGCAAAACAGGC
>JAEDMB010000158.1 GCA_016303235.1 Oscillospiraceae bacterium | reverse complement strand
TAGTACTGGAGATTGAACGGAGCATCTATAAATGAGAAATTCGGGAAAAGTCTCTTTGCTGAAACTCTGCACGCAAGCTTGAATAAATCATAGTTTGGGTCTTCTGGATTGTAATTTATACCCTCTTTGATTTTGAAAATATGAATCGGAAATATAGGTGTTTCACCGTTTCCGAGACCTGCCTCCTGTGCGAGAAGAACATTTTTAATAACCATTCTTCCCTCCGGAGAAGTATCCGTGCCGTAGTTGATTGAGCTGAAAGGTGTCTGAGCTCCTGCACGGCTGTTCATAGTGTTGAGGTTATGTATAAGAGCCTCCATAGCCTGATATGTTGCACGGTCGGTTTCCTTGAATGCATTTTTTACAGCGAATTTCTGAATTTTATCTGCATTTTCTTCAGATGTATATTTTAAAAGGAGTTCCTTTTCCTTTTCGCTGTAACCGTTGTCATTTGCAAGAACAGGTCTGAGGTCATATTTTTCCGAAATTTCTTTTCCGATTGATTCAGCGATTTCAAATTCGTTTTCGATACCGCATATAAGATTCAAAGCCCTTGCAACGTTCTGAATATATTTCTTTGCATATGTCTTTTTAATTCCGTCTGCCATACAGTAATCAAATGTCGGGATACTCTGACCGCCGTGCTGGTCGTTCTGATTTGACTGGATAGCTATGCAGGCAAGTGCGGAATAGCTTGCAATGTCATTAGGTTCTCTTAAAAAGCCGTGACCTGTTGAGAATCCTTTTTTGAAAAGCTTTTTCAAATCTATCTGTGTGCATGTAGTAGTAAGTGTATAGAAATCGAGGTCGTGTATATGAATATCACCGTTTATATGGGCTTTTGCGTGTCGGGGTTCGAGAACATACATTTCATAAAATTCCTTAGCCGATACAGAACCGTATTTCAGCATAGTACCCATAGCAGTGTCGCCGTCTATATTTGCGTTTTCACGCTTTATATCGCTGTCCTTGGCAGGGTTGAAGGTAAGTTCATTGAGAACACGCATAAGGCTTGTTTTCATTTCTCTTGCACGTGTACGCTCATATCTGTAAAGAATATACGCCTTGGCAGTTTTAGCGTGGCCTCGTTCGATTAAAACCTTTTCGACTATATCCTGAATATCTTCAACAGTGGGAGTTTTATCCTTATATGTTTCCTCGCATATTTTGCAAGCCATAACAGCAGTTTCCATAGCCTCGTTGAAATCCGAACCACCGCAGGACTGTGCAGCCTTGAAAATAGCGTTTGAGATTTTATCAATATTAAAAGGAACTTTTCTTCCGTCTCGTTTGATTACATGTATAATCATAGTTGTTATTCCTCCTTGAACCACAATATATAGTATCACGTGAGTGTGACCATGAATTAGTATAATCTAAAATGCGGAAAAAGTCAAGAGGGGTCGGGAATATAATATTTACAAAATAATATCAACATATTTGTTGAATATGCACAACAAAATCATTTAAAAACGAGAAAACAACGGTATAAGGTGATAATCGGGAATATAACATTCAGTATAGAAAAATAATTAACCCGAACACTATATATAGTGTTCGGGTATAACTTTTTTACTGTGCAGTATGTGTGAGAATGTACTCATAAACAGCGGAATATGCCTCTGTTGTAAGAGAATCCGATTCAGAGGAATAGTATTCTTCGCTTAGTGTGCCTGTATTATTTTTTAATATCGTGTTTGTGTCTATGCAGTAAACGGAATAGCTGTCAGCAAGCTTGATAAGGCGTGAATTATAATCATTTATAATATCATTTGTAAGGTTTTCACTGTCTGTATAAACCGGTGGCAACTGCATTATATAAATTTTCGTATCAGGCAAGCCTGCTTTTATATTTGCAATGAAACTGCTGTACCCGTTAATCATATCATCAGCAGTTGATTCGCCTATATCCGAGCCGAGCATTATATAAAGATTTTCCGGATTTATAATCTGCAGATTCTGGTATGCTGTAATAGTTCCGTATACGGATTCAACCTTGCTTTCGTTGATATTTACGGCATTAATCTGTGAATTTCCGATTACATTTTTTATTGAGGTATTGAATTTTATATCAAGCAGTGTGGAGTCAGTAAGAATCCATGCATTGTCAAAATATGAATCGTCAGCCCTTTCTGATTCCGGAACAGGATTTATAACAGAAGTTATTGAGGAATCGGTTTCTGAATTTTCGGAACTGTTTGTTTCGGACAAGTCATTATTATCAGATACTTCACTGCTCTGCATTTCCGATGATGAGGATTCAAAATCAAAAAAATTGTCGTCAAGGTTTACGGCCAGCATGTAGAGGAGAAAACATGCCATAAAGGACAATCCGAATATAATAACCATAAGCCAGAAATTAAATCTGACAAAGGGCTTGTTTTTTTTAGAGTCGGAAACTCTGTGAACAGTTCTTTTTTTTGACATTATAAATAAACTCCGTTTCATAGTAATTTTAATATAATATCATTATAACCTATAATTATTTATTTTGCAAGCGTTTTTTAAAATTTAATAAAAAAACCCCCGTCTTTAAGACAGGGGCAGAAAATATAATTACTTCATAAGTTCAGCAAGTCTGTTATTGATTTCAAGCAGGAATGTTTTTGAATCAACTTTCTTCTTGTTTTCGAGCTTTGAAATAAGATAGAGGTCACCGGTCATAACGCCTTCTTCAATTGTCTGAATTGTAGCCTTTTCGAGCTTGTCAGCAAAATCGCAGAGTGCGGAATTTCCGTCAAGTTCGCCTCTCTTGCGTAAAGCACCGCTCCATGCAAAAATAGTAGCAACAGAGTTTGTGGAAGTTTCCTCGCCCTTGAGATATTTATAATAATGACGCTGTACTGTACCGTGAGCAGCCTCATATTCATAGATTCCGTCAGGAGATACAAGGACAGATGTCATCATTGCAAGGCTTCCGTATGCTGTTGAAACCATATCTGACATAACATCACCGTCGTAATTCTTGCAAGCCCAGATATATCCGCCCTTTGAACGGATTACTCTTGCAACAGCATCATCAATAAGCGTATAGAAGTATTCTATGCCGAGAGCCTCATATTTTTCCTTGTATTCTGTATCATATACTTCCTGAAAAATATCCTTGAATCTGTGGTCATACTTCTTTGAGATAGTATCCTTTGTAGCAAACCATACGTCCTGCTTAAGGTCAAGACCATAATTTAAGCAAGCTCTTGCAAATCCTCTGATACTGTCATCAATGTTGTGAAGTCCCTGAATAATTCCGTCACACTTTGAAAAATCGTGAATAAGTTCTCTTGTTTCGTTGCCGTCCTTGTCAGTAACAACGAGTTCAGCCTTACAGCCTTTTTCAACACGCATTTCAGTATTCTTGTATACATCGCCGTATGCGTGACGTGCAATAGTTATAGGAGCTGTCCATGTAGGAATATATGGTTCAATGCCCTTTACAAGAATAGGGGTTCTGAATACTGTTCCGTCAAGCATTGCACGGATAGTTCCGTTAGGTGATTTCCACATCTGTGTAAGGTTGTATTCGGGCATTCTTGCAGCGTTAGGAGTAATAGTTGCACACTTTACTGCAACGCCGTATTTTTTTGTAGCCTCGGCGGAATCAACAGTTACTTTATCCTTTGTAGCTTCACGGTGTTCAAGTCCCAAATCGTAATACTCTGTATTGAGTTCAACATATGGTTCGAGAAGAATTTCCTTAATCCACTTCCAGAGGATTCGAGTCATTTCGTCCCCGTCCATCTCGACAAGGGGAGTAGTCATTTTAATTTTTTCCATTGAGTTTAACCTCCTGTAAATTAAATCATCT
>JAEDMB010000157.1 GCA_016303235.1 Oscillospiraceae bacterium | reverse complement strand
ATTGTCATTGAACATGATATGGATTTTGTAAAGCAGGCAGCCGATATTGTAACCGTACTTCACGAAGGAAAACTTCTTATGGAAGGCGATATTAAAGATGTACTTGCAGATAAGACAGTGCAGGCTGTATATCTGGGAAGGGGAGGTGAATAATTTATGCTGAAACTTAAAAATATAGATTCTTATTACGGTGAAAGCCGTGTTATTGAAAAGCTTTCCTTTGATGTTCCAAAAGGAAAAATTGTCGGACTGATTGGCAGAAACGGTGTCGGAAAAAGTACGACATTAAAAAGTATTATGGGTATTGTGAAAACTCCTTCGGGCGAAATTGAGTTCTGCGGTGAAAATATTACAAAAAAGCCTGTCTATGAACGTGTAAAAAGGGGAATAGGCTATGTACCGCAGGGACGTGATATTTTTCCGCAGATGACAGTTCAGGAAAATCTTGAGCTTGGTTTACAGCCACTTGGCGGAAAAGGAAAAATTCCTGATTATCTTTATGACCTTTTTCCGATTTTGCCGAAGTTTGCTAAAAGAAAAGGCGGGGATTTGTCAGGAGGTCAACAACAACAGCTTGCTATTGCAAGAGCTCTCTGTGCAGAACCAAAGATTCTCATTCTTGATGAACCAACAGAAGGTATTCAGCCTTCTATTATTCAGGATATTGGTTCTGCAATCAAGAAAATCAACAGCTGGAAAGGAATCACCATATTACTGGTAGAACAATATCTGGATTTCGTTCTGAAAAATACTGATATGCTTTATGTTATGGAAAAAGGCAGTATTGTTTACAGCAATGAAACTAAAGAATGTGATTCTGCGGAAGTACAGAAGCTTATGACAGAGTAAAGAGGTGTATAAAGTGCCGGAATATGCGGAAATATTAATTGTCGATGATATACCGGAACATATTGCTTTTGCAGGAAATCTGCTCCGTGAAGAGGGTTATCGTGTTTATGCAGTCACAAGTGGCATTTCTGCACTGAAATTTCTGGAAAATCATCGTCCGGATTTGATTATGCTTGATATTAAAATGGAGGAAATGGACGGTCTGACAGTATGCAGGCATATAAAGGAAAATCCGGATATCAATGATATTCCTGTAATTTTTCTCACAGCAGAAACAAAAACAGAAGCAATCAAACAGGGCTTTGCACTTGGCGGTTGTGATTATGTTGTAAAACCTTTTCTGCGTGAGGAGTTTCTTGCAAGAGTAAAGACACATCTGAATATTTCACGGCAAAGCCATGCACTTTCCGTAGCAAATCAGGAATTAAAGCAGTTTTGCTCTGCCGTATCACATGATTTGAAATCTCCTCTTAATGTCATCAATATGCTTATTGAGACTCTCAGAAATGAACTGGGAGAAAATCAGAGCGATGATGTTCTGCAAATTATGGATATGATTTGCGGAAAATCAAGCAAACTTATTGTAATGATTGACCGTTTGCTTGAATTTTCCAAGATGTGCAATATCACACCCGAAGCCGAACTGCTGAATATATCTGATATGATAGAAGAAATATTCAGAGAACTGAAATCTTTGGAACCGGAACGCTGTATCGAACTTCACTGTGAAAAACTTCCCTCTGTAATGGGAGACGAAGTGCTTATAAGTATGCTTTTAAAAAATGTACTTTCAAACGCATTCAAGTTTACACGCCCACGAAAAAAAGCCGAAATTACAGTCCGTTTACTGGCAGATACGGTCTATAATGTTATTTCTGTTAAGGATAACGGAGTCGGATTTGATATGGCATATGCAGATAAACTGTTTCAGATATTTCAGCGTCTGCATGAAGATGATGAATTTGAGGGCAATGGAGTCGGTCTTGCATTAGTCAGCCGTATTATGAAACGACATGGCGGAAAAGTTGAAGCTGTCGGAAAATTAGATGAGGGTGCAGAAATTAAACTGTATTTTCCGAAAAGTAAAAACGAATAATATATTGATTCACTTAAAAATATTTTTTAGAAAGAGGTATTTATATGGCTTGTTTTATTGTACCGGTCAGTGAGGCAGTTGTTACAACAATAGCTGAAAGGATTGTTAAAAAACATGAGGATAAGACTGTAATAGCTGAACACAGTGAAAAGATTCCGTTTTCACAAAAATTGAAAGTCTTAAACGGTATGCTTTGGGGAGGTTCGGGACTGCTTGCATTTGAACATCTCTGGCACGGAGAAATTACACCTTGGTTTCCGTTTCTGACAAATGCATCAAATCCGGCAGATTTATCTGAAATGCTTTATGAAATGGCAACTGCCGGAACAGCAATGGCTTTGCTTGTTACAGCAGTATGGGGAATAATGATGCTTTTTATAGAAAAAATAAGAAAAAAAGAAAAGTCGGCACCTATTGCAGACAGAGGTGAAGTATGACATTATTAATTACAATTTTTTCGGCTGTAATATCCACTTTAATATGGTATAACAGTTCAAAAGCAAGAAAAATAAAAGTTGGTATTCTTTGTTATTCATTCTGGGGAGCGTCTCTGATGTGGATTGTAGATGCAGTTTTTGAATATGCAGAGCTTAAAGCTGATTTCTTTACACCGTCATTTCAAAGCATGTTAAATGATACATATCTGGGGCTTTCAGTTGTTGCACTTGCACTCATTGTATGGGTAATTGTCATTCTTATAAAAGACCCTGATAATATATTGAAAGAGAAATATCAAAAATTACAGAAAGACTATTCAGTAAAAACAACTTCAAGACTTGAACGTTAAATTTTTCAACCTAAAAATTTTTAATAATATATGCCCTGACTTTTTATGTCAGGGCATTTTTTCATAAAGATTTTTCAGAATTGAGGCACTGATGCTGGAATAACGACATCATAAGGAAATCGGTAATGTGTCTTACATTTGCCAGATACGCCTGTTGTAAATAAGCAGGGTGCAATACAATCGCACTCTGCTTTGTCAATAATAGGTACTATTTCTTGGTAGTGCTATAATATTCACGGTTATCCGGAGCAATATTGCCGTTAAAGGAACATTTCAGATGTATTTTAAATAATTACTGATACTTTTCAGCAAGGCGGACGGAATATTTCTTTCTGAAATCTTCAAAAGTACCGTTATCAAGCGAATCTCTGATTTTTTCTGCAAGAGTATTATAAAAATAAAGATTGTGAATAACAGCAAGTCTGCCGGCAAGCATTTCCTGAGCCTTAAACAAATGACGTATATAAGCTCTTGAGAAGTTACGGCAAGCAGGACAGTCACAGTGTTCATCAATGGGGCGGGGGTCAGTTTCAAAGCATTTATTTGTAAGATGCATAATACCGTCCCACGTAAATACAGTAGCGTGGCGTGCGTTACGACTCGGCATAACGCAGTCGAACATATCAATACCTCTTGCAACGGCTTCTATAATATTGGACGGAGTACCGACTCCCATAAGATAACGGGGTTTATTCTTTGGCATAAATGGCTCGACAACATCAATAATGCGGTACATTTCTTCAGTAGGTTCACCGACTGCAAGACCTCCTATTGCATAGCCGTCAAGGTCAAGCTGTGAAATTTCCTCCATATGACGTATACGCAAATCATCGAAAGTACAGCCCTGATTTATTCCGAAAAGCATCTGATTTTTATTTACGGTATCAGGCAGACTGTTCAGACGTTTCATTTCGTCCTTACAGCGATAGAGCCAGCGTGTAGTACGTTCAATAGATTTTTCAGCATATTCGTGGGTAGCGGGATTTTCAACACATTCATCGAAAGCCATAGCAATAGTAGAACCTAAGTTAGACTGAATCTGCATACTTTCTTCAGGCCCCATAAAAATACGTTTACCGTCTATATGTGA
>JAEDMB010000031.1 GCA_016303235.1 Oscillospiraceae bacterium | reverse complement strand
GGGCATTTTCTTTTCATAACGTAAACGCATTTTTCTTCCTGATGACAGTCAAGCCATTCAAAACCCTGAGGGTCATCGTCCCACATATAAAATGCGGGAGTATTCAGATAGAGCTTGTTAAGGTCTTTCATAAATTTATGGAATGAATCGTGTACCGGATATTTAAGCAAATCCCAGTCCTGTTCACGTTTTTCGTCCCATTCACGAATCTGTGCAAATTCGTTTCCCATAAAGTTGAGTTTTTTTCCGGGGTGAGCGTACATATACATATACATCGCTCTCGCCTGAGGGAATTTCTGTTCATAGTCTCCGTTCATTTTCTGAACGATTGTAGCCTTTCCGTGAACGACTTCATCGTGCGAAAGCGGAAGTATAAAATGCTCATTATAGAAATACATCATTGAAAAAGTAAGCTTGTGATATTCCTGTGGACGAATCCAGGGGTACTGCCGGAAATAGTCAAGAGTATCATTCATCCAGCCCATATCCCATTTATAATCGAATGCAAGTCCGCCCTCTGAATAGGGTTTTGTAATCATAAGGTAATTTGTTGAATCCTCTGCACAGAGAATAGCTGTCGGGTGAAGTTCCTTAAGCTTTTTATTCATTTCACGTATGAACGCAACAGCATTGTTATTTACACCTCTGTCGGGATTGCCCTGCCAGTAAATAATACGGCTTATAGCGTCCATTCTTATGCCGTCAAAGTGAAATACATCAAGCCAGAAGTTAGCTGATGACTGGAGAAAACTTCTTACTTCGCCTCTTGAATGCATAAAGTTATAGCTACCCCATTCGCTATGGGTAACGGCATTGTGAGGGTATTCATAAAGGGGAGTTCCGTCATAGTTTGCGAGACCGTATCCGTCTACTGCAAAGTGAACCGGTACGAAATCAAGAATAACGCCTATGTTATTCTTATGGCATTTGTTTACAAGCTCCATAAGCTGAGTTGCAGTTCCGTATCTTGAAGTAGGAGCGAAAAAGCATGTATTCTGATAGCCCCAGGATTCATCACAGGGGTGTTCGCAAAGGGGCATAAATTCTATGTAGTTATATCCGTTTTCCCTGACGTATGGAATAAGCATATCGGCAATTTCGCTGTAATTATACCAGCCGTTTTCTTCATCATCGGGATTTTTTTTCCACGAACCGAGATGGACTTCATAAATATTAAGGGGCTGACCGTGGCAGTCCGTACGCTTTTCAAGCCACTTTTTATCATCAAATTTAAATTTTGACAAATCCCTTATTATTGAGGCGGTAGCAGGGCGAAGTTCCGTTCCGTATCCGTACGGGTCGCAATGGTCTACAAAATCCGTATTTGTATGGTAAATTCTGTACTTGTACATCATACCTTCAACGGCATCGGGAATATGACATTCATAGAACTGACCGTTTTTTATTTTTTCCATAGGAACGTCATTCCATTCGCTGAACTCCCCTATAACGGATACTTTTACGGCATTCGGTGCAAAGGTGCGGAAGGTTGTACCCGATTCTGAAACTTTAGCTCCGAGAAATTCATAATCGGTAAACGAAAGACCTCTGTAAAAATCATTCAAATCCACTTTTATCATCTCCGTTGACAAAAATTCATAATTATATTATAATCATATTATAATATATTTTCCCGTATTTTTCAACACCCAATTATATAAAACAGTATAATAACAGACGTTTTTTAAAAAATGTCGAGAAAGGATTTTTATGGATTTAAGAGTATTGAAAACTGAACAGAGCATAAGAAATGCATTTATGGAACTCAGGAAAAAAAAGCCGATTGAAAAAATTACCGTCAGGGAACTTTCAGAAATTGCTATGATAAACAAAGCAACTTTTTATCTTCACTATTCTGATATTTATGAGCTTGCCGATGATATTGAAAACAGTATAATTCAGGAAATTTTCAATGAGCTTACATGTCTTAACAGTATTCTTGAAAAGCCCTCGGAGCTTACAAGGGAAATCGTTACGGCTTTTTATAAAAGACACGAAATAATTTCAATACTCTTTTCGGATATACGTTCCGGAAAGCTTGTTGACAAGATAGAACAGGAAATCAAAAAACGTACTCTGAAAGGCGATTCGTCCGTTCAGGAACAGATGATGCTTACATTTGTGATTCAGGGTTCTTTTCATACTGCTATAAAATATAAAAATGAAAATGCTGAAACAGTTAATTCAACGCTTTCAAAGTTTGTCGAATCGGTCGTGAAATCTTATTTAAATTCCGATTAACATTTTTATCTGTACTTTCATATAATATCATAAAAAAAACAATGAGGTGATTTTTTATATGGACGGTGCATTGCTTACAGCTGTACTTATTATTACAGTTATTGCTGTTGCGGAAGGTGTTTCACTTTTTGCGGAATGTATTTTCAGAAATCAGAAAGAGCATTACTATGCGGTTATACCTGTTATTCCGGGTGATGACTCTTTAAGGGAACGCATTTGCGGTACTCTTGAACAGACAGATGCAGATATTATTCTGCTCGATTGCGGTGCAGGTACAATACATAAGGATTTCTGTGAAAGGTTCTGCCTTAATCACGAAAATGCTGTTTTTCTTGCTCCCGATGAACTGAAAAAATATTTTTCCGAATCGTTTGCAATTATGCAGAAAAGATAGTATAATATTGATATGATATATTATTTCCGGAAGGGATTGCTATGGAAGAAAAAGATATAAGAATTGAGGGAACTGTTGAAAGCGTTCTCTTTAAAAATGAATCAAACGGCTATATCGTTCTTGACCTTAATGCAGGTGATGAGCTTGTAACAGTTGTCGGGGAGCTTGGAGATATTGAATGTGGTGAAATTCTGACCGTTGAGGGAAACTATACTTTTCACCCGAGATTCGGAAAACAGTTCTGTGCAGTATACTGCGAGAGAAAGCTCCCCGATGATACTGTTAATATTGAAAAATATCTCTCCTCCGGAGCTGTCAAGGGCATAGGTCGGTCACTTGCAAAGCGTATTGTTTCTGTATTCGGAAAGGATACCCTTGAAATAATCGAAAAAACTCCGCAGAGACTTATGGAAGTCAAAGGCATATCAAAAAGCAAATACAATGAAATCAGAAACGACATCAAAAAGCTTTTCGCATTAAGAAATGTTGCATCATATCTGACACAGTACGGAATAAGAACTCAGTTTGCAATGAGAGCTTATCAGCGTTTCGGAGAGCATACTCTTGAAACTATCCGGAAAAATCCCTATTATATGTGTCAGGAGGGAATAGAGCTTGATTTTTCAAAAGCCGATTTGCTTGCCTCGGAACAGAATTTCAAAAGAAATGATTCAAGAAGAATTGTTGCCGGAATACAGTATATATTGAGTCAGAACGCTCTGGGAGGTCATTCGTGCCTGCCTCTCAATAAATTATGCGAAAAGACACAGACATTTCTCGAGGTATCAGAAAGCGATTTCTATGACGCATACGGTGAGGCTCTTGAGGAAAGAGACATTCTGGAATACTGCAAAAACAAGCGTGATTTTGTATATCTCAGGGAGTACTATTCAGCAGAAAATTTTATAGCCTTACGCCTTAATCTTTGCAGTAAATATATTCCGAAGCCTGAATGTGACTGCAATTTTCTTATAGATATTGAGGAATCCGAAAATAATATAAAATATGAATCACTGCAGAGAAAGGCTATAAGTGAGGCAATTTCAAAGGGAGTCCTTGTAATGACAGGAGGCCCCGGAACAGGTAAAACTACTTCTATAAATGCCATAATATCAATATTTGAGAAAATGGATTGCGAAGTAGCTCTGACAGCTCCGACAGGACGGGCTTCAAAAAGAATGACTGAACTTACAGGCAGGGAATCAAAGACTATTCACCGTCTGCTTGAAGTCGAATTTGATTCAGTAGGCAGACACAGATTTATACACGATGCAAATAATCCTCTTTCCTGCGATGCTATAATAATAGATGAAATGTCTATGGTTGATGTTCAGCTCTTTTCATCACTTCTCCGTGCATTGCGTTTTGACTGCAGGATAATAATGGTAGGTGACAGCGACCAGCTCCCGTCAGTAGGTGCGGGAAATCTTCTTAAAGATATTATAGACAGCGGAGCTGTCCCCGTAGTTCAGCTTAAAGAAGTATTCAGACAGGCAAAGTCAAGCTGTATTATTACAAATGCCCATAAGATTATTAACGGGGAATTTCCTGACCTTAAACGCCACGACAATGATTTTTTCTTTTTCAAAAGAACTGACTGCAATAATATTCTTCAGCTTATTTCCGACCTTGCCGGAAAGCGTCTGCCTGATGCATATAAATATTCTCCTTTTGAAAATATACAGGTTCTTTCACCGTCAAAAAAGGGAATACTCGGAGTTATTGAGATAAATCGCTTTCTTCAGAGACATCTCAACCCTCCCGAAGATTTCAAGACTGAAATAAGAAATCAGCTCTATACGCTGAGACTGGGCGACAAGGTAATGCAGACTAAAAATAATTATAATATAGTATGGTATAAGGACGATGAAAGCGGTGCGGGAATATATAACGGCGATATAGGACGCATTGAAAAAATAAACAGGAGTTCTATGGAGGTTACTGTTAATTTTGACGGCAGAATTGCTGTATATACTGCCGATATGCTCTCACAGCTTGAGCTTGCCTATGCCATTACAGTGCATAAAAGTCAGGGCTGTGAATTTGATGCAGTTATAATGCCCGTTACGTGTGAATTTAAAAAGCTCTGTTACAGAAATCTTTTATATACAGCCGTAACACGTGCGAAAAAACTGCTTATTCTCATAGGAACTGAAGACGATATAAGGGAAATGACTGAAAACAGCAAAAAAGTATCGAGATATACGTGCCTTGCACATATGCTCCGCAGATATGAAAGGAAGATGGAAAATGCCGAATGCTGATATAGGAATAGATTTGGGAACTGCCAACATAGTTATGACTATGGGAAAAAGAGGCGTTATCCTGAGTGAACCGTCTGTTATAGCCTATAATACATATACGGAAAGAGTTCTTGCAGTAGGCAAGGAAGCTTATAAGATGATTGGAAGAAATCCCGATTATATTGCGGTGGTGCGTCCCGTAAGCGAAGGAGTTATTTCCGATGATGACCTTGCACACAGTATGATAAGGGAATTTATACTTAAAGTTGCAGGACATCAGCTTATAAAACCGAGAATTATTATATGCATACCCTCATATATTACAGATGTTGAAAGCCGTGCAGTAGCTGATACCGCAAGAAGTGCCGGTGCAAGGCAGGTATATATGATTCAGGAGCCTGTTTCCGCTATGATTGGAGCGGGAATAGATATTTCCAGAGCTAAGGGAAATCTCGTTGTAGATATAGGCGGAGGAACTACCAACGTAGCTATTGTATCTATGAACGGCGTTGTAACTTCACATACAATAAAAGTTGCCGGAAACTGTATAGACCGTGCAATTATAAAATACGTTCAGAATAAGTACAAGCTACTTATCGGCGAGAGAACTGCCGAATATGTAAAGATACATCTGGCTAATCTCTATGACCCGAATGTCGAAATTTCTATGCCGGTAAAGGGTAAAAATCTTCTCAAGGGACTGCCCGAAACAATAAATCTTAATGAAACTGAACTTTATGAGGCTGTCGAGGACGAAATTTTTCAGATACTTGAGGCTATAAGAAAAGTTCTCGGAGATACTCCGCCCGAACTTGTAAGCGATATACATTCAAACGGAATTGTCCTTACAGGCGGAGGTGCATTGCTTGGGGGACTCTGTCCTCTTATCAAGAGAACTCTCGGAGTTGAATGTTACGTTGCCGATGATGCGATTAACTGCGTTGCAAAAGGTACCTGCGTTGCATTCAAGGAAATGAATACACTGCTTGACGGCTTTGAAAATGTTCCGGTATATAAATACAGATAGGAGGATTTTTATATGTCATTTGATTACATAATAACACGTATTGAGGGAGAATATGCTTATTTAAAGCGTCTTGACAGCGACGATGAAATTTTTATTGCCCTTGCACTTCTTCCTTTCGGGAGCGATGTCGGAACTAAGCTTCACTGGGAAAATTTTGAATACAGCATTATTGAATAACAAAAAACAGGATACGGCTTGTGTCGTGTCCTGTTTTTATGAGATTATTTTTTGATATATTTTGACTGTTTCTTTTTCTTTTTCTGTTCGTACATTACATGGTCAGCAACTGTTACAAACTGGAAAATCTGTGAATTTTCATCTGGAATTTGTATATAGTGACCTATACTTGCCGTAAGTGTATATTCCTGATTAAGCCTGTCGGATTCTGCCTTTATATTTCTGTGTATTTTTTCTGTAAGAATAACGGCATCTTCTTCGGAATATTCAGCGCCGAATACAATAAATTCATCTCCTCCGAAACGGCAGTATATTTCACCGTTCGTACAGGATTTTTTAATAGCCTCGGCAATTGCATGTATAGCGGAGTCACCGGATTTATGACCGTAATTGTCATTTATATGCTTGAGATTGTCCATATCTATGAACATCAGCATAACAGGCAGATGATTGTTTATGCAGTAGCTGAAAAGCTCGGAGGAATCGTTCTTAAAGCCGTTTCTGTTGTATATTCCTGAAAGCGTATCGACGGTATAAAGACAATTCAGCTTTTTGACGGCATTGTCAAGACAGCCTATTTTACGGATATTTTCAAGTGAACTGCATATAGTAATGCTCCAGGTCTGAAACATTGAAGTTTTCATAGGGAAATCACTGTTCATTATTGCAAGATAGCCGAGACATCTTTCACGGAAATGCAGTGGCACAAAGTAATATATTTTGTTTTTGTCCGTACTGCTGAACATATCGGGAACCATATATTTTGATTCAAACGATTCAAGTGACGAAAACCGTCCGTTTCTGAAAAGGCACGGTACTGTTACATTTTTCGTATAACCTTCAACAGTAAAGTTATTATTAAGATGAAAATTATAATTATCGCTGTCATCAATATCGCTGTTCCAGTTATCGCAGAGACAGAGATAAAATTCCTCCGCCTTTATTTCATTTATAAAGGGCTTGAGTTTTTCAATATATTCCTCAAAGCTGTCACAGTCGATAAGCTTGCAGGACATTCTGTTTATCATCGAACGGGAAACGGAATTGCTTTCAATTTTTTTATAGTTACGCTTTTTAAAACTTTCGGGAGTTTCGGGATTATAGCTTTCACAGCCACAGCTCTGTGTAAATCTCGGTTTCATATCAAGAATGAAACTTCTTTCATTTTTTTTCCCGTTTATATGTTCAAAAAGGAGCTTGCAGGAAAGTATTCCTGATTCCGCAAGCGGTCTCTGAACGGAAGTGAGTTCGGGGGAATAGTTTCTTGCATCATATGTATTGTCGAAACCGGAAAAACATACATCATCGGGAATTTTGATATTATTTTCTTCAAAGACATTCATTGCGGAAAGTGCCATAACATCATTTGCAGATATTACCGCATCGGGCAGGGGAAGTCCCGATTCAAGAAAGTATTCCGATGCCTGACGTCCGCTCATTGCACGGAAATCCCCGAAATATACACGTCTTTCATCAAAAGGAAGGCTGTATTTTTCAAGAACGTTCCGGAATGCCCTGTATCTCTGAACGCTTTCCGGATTGTTCTGGGGGCCTGATATATAGTTGAACGTTCTGAATTTATGGTGAACTATAAAATGTTCGGCAATTTTCTCCATAGCAGAGGAATTATCTATTCCGATATGATAAAATTCCGGAATGTCACGGTCAATGCTTACGGCAGGTATTCCGGCATTTTTTATTCTTGATATTATACTGTCTGCAACATATGACGATGAAATTGTATTTGCAAGCAGGATTGCTCCGTCAAATTGGGAAAAATCAGGGAGCGAAAATATATTATATTCTCCGGCATCGTGCTTTGAATCCTCCATAATTCCGCCGAATGCGATAAAATGAGCAAGATTGATTCTGTGTTCACGTGCATATTTCTGAATACCCTCAAGAATACAGCTCTGATAATATTCATCGATACCTGAAACTATAACGGCAATATTTATATATTTTTCCAACAATATCACTTCTTTCATATAAAATTAAGCCAAAACGAAAACACTCATTTAATTATAACATCTCCCGAAGTTTTTTTCAATAGTATTTCTGAAAAAAATATTTGCCGGACTGTTGGAATCCTTTATTTGCCAGTTTACAAAAAAATGCAAAATTCATAATAAATCTGTGTAAAATTATATTAGATTGCCGAATTTTCAAACTCTTATTGACAAATCTTCAAAAAATGATATACTATTAAGTATAGGGCTGTCCGTTTTTCTGATTCAGCCTGATATTTTTCATATAGAAAGAAGGATTTGATTTTGAATATCTGGCATAACATTGACCCGAAGCGTATTAGTCCGAATGACTTTTTCGCTGTTGTCGAAATCCCGAAGGGCAGTAAAGTCAAGTATGAACTCGACAAGTCAACAGGCTTTATAAAAATGGACAGAATTTTATACACTTCTACTCACTATCCTGCCAATTATGGTCTTATACCCCGTACATATGCTGATGACAATGACCCTCTCGATGTACTGGTTATATGCTCCGAATCCCTTTACCCCCATACACTCGTAAGATGCTATCCCATAGGCGTTATAAGAATGATGGACAGCGGTAAGCACGACGACAAAATTATTGCTATCCCTTTCGATGACCCGAATTATAACACCTATACCGATATTGACGAACTCCCTAAACACGTTTTTGAAGAAATGATTCACTTCTTCAAGGTATATAAGGAACTTGAAAACAAAACTACTGCTATTGATGAAATCGAAAACGCAGAGAGTGCAAGAAATATTATAGCCGGAGATATAGAAAACTATATCAATAAATTCTGTAAGTAATTATTTTTGAAAGGAATTGTCATTATGACTGCAAGTGAAGTTTTATTTAATCAGGAATCAAGTGTAGCTCCCGTTGGAATCATCGCTATGGAAAGTGCAAAGGAGCTTGGCGGAAAAATTAACGATTATCTTGTCGACTGGGCTAAAAAAGGCGGAAATAATACAGATACATTTCTTATTGAGGCTGAATGTCCCCGCTTTTCATCAGGTGACGGAAAAGGCTACATCAAATCAACTGTCAGAGGAAAGGACTTGTATATCATAGTTGATGTAGGAAACTATAACTGCAAGTACAAGCTCTTTTCACGTGAAAACTGTATGTCCCCCGATGACCATTTTCAGGACTTAAAGAGAATTATTCAGGCTGCCAGCGGTAAGGCTCACAGAATTACTGTTATTATGCCTATTCTTTACGGAGGACGTCAGCACAGAAGAAATTACCGTGAATCACTTGACTGTGCGTGGGCTTTGCAGGAACTCGAAAGAATGGGAGTTTCAAATATAATTACTTTTGACGCTCACGACCCCAGAGTACAGAACGCTGTTCCGCTTATGGGAATTGACAACGTTATGCCGACTTATCAGGTTCTCAAAAGCGTTATAAAAAATATCAAGGATATTCAGCTTACTAAAGATAAATTTATGATTGTCAGCCCTGATGAAGGTGCTTTGAACAGAAATATGTACTATGCATCTGTTCTCGGTGTTGAACTCGGAATGTTCTATAAGAGACGTGATTATTCAACAATAGTTGACGGCAGAAATCCTATTGTCGCTCACGAATATCTCGGAAATCCCGTTGACGGCAAGGATATTTTCATTGCCGATGATATTATTTCCTCCGGTGAATCTATGCTTGACCTTGCATATGCCCTCAAGAAAAAGAATGCAGGAAGAATTTTTGCAAATGCTACTTATGCAATATTTACAAACGGTCTTGAAAAATTCGACAAGGCTTATGCTGACGGTTATATTGACGGTGTATTTGCTACTAACCTCACATACAGAACTCCTGAACTTCTCAGCCGTGAATGGTTCCACGAGGTTGACGTTTCAAAATATATCGCATACTTTATAGCTGCAATAAATCACGATGTTTCAATAAGCTCCGTGATTGACCCTCACGAAAAAATCAAAACTTTGCTTGAAAACTACAATAAAAATTAAAAATCAGGCGGACTTGAAAAAAAAGTCCGCCTTTTTCTTTTAAATTATTCCTCATAGGGATTTTCTCCGGAAATATCTTCAAGTCCGGAAAATCTGTCTGAAACCTGCATAATTTCATTATCCTGTGTGAGTATGTTATTCTGAAGAATTTTTGCATAGTCTGTTTTAAGAACTTCGGCAATATCATCATCAACATCTCCGAGTCTGCCAGTTATGCTGAATCCGTCATCGGATTCGTCATCAGAATCATCGGGAAGTATTCCCATCATATCAATATCTCTGAAATCTTTTTCTTCTGTCATAAAAATCTCCTTTTAATTCAGTCTCCGAATGATACACCGAGGTCTCTTGCAATAAGTACAAGCTGGTCATCGGGGCTGACGAATTTTGTCTTTCCGGCAATATCATCGAGCTTGTTTGAAGTAATCTTTGAACCTATCTGTGCAACGGTTCTGCCGTATTTTTCTTCTGCTATGAGCTTTGCAGCGTGAACGCCGAATTTTGTGGCAAGTATTCTGTCATATGCACTCGGACTTCCTCCACGGAGCATATGTCCCGGAACGCATACTCTTGCTTCAATGCCTGTATTGCTCTGAATCTGCGATGCAATTCTGTTTGTAGCAGTAGTCATTCCCGCTTCAAGACGTTTTTTTGCACGTTCTTTTTTCTTCATTTTAGCTTCTTCCGTATCGAAAGCACCCTCTGCTACTGCAAGGATTGAGAAAGATTTTCCGGACGCACTTCTTGCGAGAACTGCCTCGCATACCTTTTCAATATCGTATGGAATTTCCGGAATAAGAATAATATCCGCACCGCCTGCAACACCTGCATTGAGTGTAAGCCAGCCGGCTTTGTTTCCCATAATTTCGCAGAGGATAATTCTTGAATGGCTTGCAGCGGTAGTGTGAAGTCTGTCAATTGCATCTGTTGCGATGTCTACTGCTGTATGAAAGCCGAATGTTACATCAGTTCCATATATATCGTTGTCGATAGTTTTCGGCAGTCCGATTACGTTAAGACCTTCATCGGCAAGGAGCTTTGATGTCTTATGAGTACCGTTTCCGCCGAGTGTAAGCAGACAGTCAAGTTTCTGCTTTTTATAGGTCTCTTTCATATTTTTTACTTTGTCTATATTGTCTTCGCCTATAACGGTCATCATCTTGAACGGCTGACGCTTTGTGCCGAAAATTGTACCGCCCTGCGTGAGTATTCCCGAAAAGTCAGAGGGTTTCATATCCTTGCAGAGATTGTTTATAAGACCGTAATAACCGTTTGAAATTCCGACAATTTCAACGTTATCCTCTCCGAAACGTTCAAAGCAGGCTTTTGCAACGCCTCTGATAGTGGCATTAAGTCCGGGACAGTCGCCACCGCTTGTTAAAATACCGATTCTTCTTTTCATTTTTTTTAAACCTCCTTAGTTAAACAATGGCATTGACGATTGAGAAATAGTGGAAAACACTTCCGGCTATTACAAAAAGATGCCATATTGAATGGAAATATTTATATTTCTTCTTGATGTAGAAGAAAACGCCTCCCGAATAGCAAAGTCCTCCGGCTATAAGGAATACTATTGAAATCATCGGACAGCTTTCAACAAGAGGCTTTATTGCAAGTATTATTCCCCAGCCCATTGCGATATAGCAGAGAGTAGAAATTTTTCTGAATTTTTCCAGATTTACCGATGAAAGAACAGTTCCGATTATTGCAGATGCCCATATAAGTCCGAATATAACCCAGCCCAGAGCTCCCTGAAGTATGCAGAGAGTTATAGGAGTGTATGTTCCTGCTATCAGGAGATATATTGTGTCGTGGTCAAGAATACGGAAAACTCTCTTAGCTTTTTCGTTTGTAATTGCGTGATAGAGGGTTGACATTGTATAAAGTATTATGAGAGATGCACCGTATACTGAAGCTGATACGACTTCCACAGCACCTCCGTGAACGGCACACAATACTATAAGCACAACGCACCCTGCAACAGACAGCAATGCACCAATGCCGTGCGATACGGAATTGAATATTTCCTCGCCCAGTGAATACCTTTTAACGTTAGTCATAGTTAATACACCTTTCTTTCTTCAGCATTTTTTTTAAAAAATTCTTCAAGCTGTTCCGGAGGCATAGGCTTTCCGTAAAGATAGCCCTGTCCGAAATTACAGCCGAGTTCCCTTAAAATTTTTGCCTGATTCGGATTTTCAATGCCCTCTGCAATAGTTTCGATTTTTTTGGATTTTGCAATTCTTATTACAGCATTGACGATTTCAAAGGCAATGGGGTCAGTTTCGATGTCAACTATAAATGAACGGTCAAGCTTAAGCAGAGTTATCGGAAGAATCTGTATATAGCTGAGTGAAGAATAACCCGTTCCGAAGTCGTCCATAGCAAGCTTGACTCCAAGCTCACGGATTTGGTTCATCTGCGATACGGCATAGTCAACATCACACAGTGCAAGTCTTTCAGTCAGTTCAACTTCAAGCCATTTTGCATCAAGTCCGGAAGTTACAAGAGCCTCAAAAATATGCTCCTTGAGATTTTTCTGATAGAAGTCATCAGAAGTAAAATTTATTGACATAACTATTTCAGGGTATCCGAGTTTCTGCCACATAACATTCTGACGGCAACCCTCTTTGAGTACAAATTCGCTTATTTTGCCTATAAGGTGGGATTTTTCCGCCACAGGCACGAATATATTCGGTGAAATCATAGTCCCGTCAGGCTTAATCCACCTTATAAGAGCCTCAACTCCCATTATAGCACCGGTCTGCAAATCGATTTTAGGCTGATAAAATAATTTAAGCTCATTATTATCGATTGCATCGGCGAGAGATTTTTCAAGCTCAGAATTGTCAATAATTTCATCGTGCATATGGCTTTCGTATGCACAGATACTGTTTCTTGAGCCGTCACTGGATTTCAGTGCAAATTCTGCATGTTCAAGAACTTCCGTAAAATTTGCACCGTCAGCCGGCATTCTTGAATATCCTGCCGAACAGGAAAGCGACTGAAGTGAAAATTCATTTACAGCAAGCTTATGAAAATCAACCTGAATCTGTTCCGCAGTTTTTTTAGGGAGTTCATCATCTCCGTAGTCCTTTATAATCATAGCGAAATTGTCACCGCTTATTCTTGCAACAAATCCGCCGAGTGATATATATTTATATAAGTTTGTGGCAAAGGCTTTTAATACTTTATTGCCGTTTGAATAACCGCATGTATCGTTTATGATATGGAACTTGTCTATATCAAGAACCATTACCCAGTATGAAAAACCGAGTTCCTTACAGCAGTTATAATTTTCCTGACCGATTTTTACAAGCTTGTTTCTGTTCGGAATGTCGGTTACTTCATCAATAAAGGCAAGGCGTTCAATCATAATATCCTTTTTGCGTTCGGAGGTTATATCGATAATAGCACCGCCTATTATAGGAGAGCCATCATTTTCATCGGCGATTGTTTTAAGTCTCATTGAATACCAACGGTATGTATTGTCTGCTGAAAGTATCTGAAGCTCAAGATTTGTAATTTCTCCCGTACAGTTTTCAGAACCATAGTTTGCGGATATATATGATGCATATGCGTTGCGGTCATTCGGGTGAATAAGCATTTTAAGTTCGCCGAATGATATGGTACTTTTTTCATATCCGAGCATACGTTTAAATTCTTCTGAAATCTGAAAGGATTTATCCTTACGGCTCAGTATAAAACCTATTTCTGAAAGTTCCATAGAAAGGTTGTATCTCTGATTGAATTTTTCAAGTTCTTTCTGAGTTTTTTTCAGTTCTGTGAAGTTAAAGCCTGTACTCATATAAAGACATATATTTTTCGCCTTTTTAATCAGAGACGTACTCCATACTATATAAATTTCATTATTGTCCTTGTCAGTTATATGGCTTTCGCCGAGTTCACCGTTGACAAGACGGTTTATAGTTTCATTTTCGGTATCATTTATATCAAAGACCTTTTTAATCATAGCCTGATTGTCAAAATCCAGCGATTCGATTCCAAGTTCCTCACGGAGCTTTTTATTCATAAATACGGCTGAACAGTCATTTGTCCATAGTATTATTTCAGTATTAAGTCTTTCTGTTATATCTGAAAATTCCATAATATCAATAGTGGGATTATTTTTCTTGTAAATAGAATTTGATATTCCGGAAAGCAAAAGCATAAGAATTACTGTTATTATATATACAGATATTATTACAGTAGCCTCGTAAGGGTGTAACCACGCATAGACCAGTACAATAAGGGTGGCAACCATAATTATAGATGCCGATATCATAATTTGTTTACGTTTCACCCCGAACCCTCCATGTAAATTTTATATTGATATAATTATATCAAATCAATACTTAAAAGTCAATGCTTATTGTAAATTTCAGAAGAATATTTCATAAAATAAAATCAAAAATTACGGATAATTTTCACATAACTAACACTTTCGGGGTGTATAATATTTCAAAAAAGGAGGTTTTTTTATGAGCAGAATTTTAATAGTTGATGATGAAATAAATATCAGAAAGGTTGTAAGAGAATATGCCGAATTTGAAGGCTATGAAGTTGAAGAAGCCGAAAACGGTATGGAGGCTGTAAGCATTGCTAAGGAAAAGGATTTCGATATTATTATTATGGACGTTATGATGCCAAGGCTTGACGGATATTCCGCTGTAAAGGAAATACATAAATACAAGCAGGTTCCTGTTATTATGCTGTCCGCAAGAGGTGAGGAATATGACAAGCTTTTTGGTTTTGAAATAGGCGTTGATGATTATGTTGTAAAGCCCTTTTCTCCTAAGGAACTTATGGCAAGGGTTAAAGCCGTTATAAAAAGAAATACATCTTCTCCGTCAGGTTCAAAAAATTCGGACAGATACGTTTTTGAGGGACTTGAAATAGATATGTCCGGCAGAGAAGTATATGTAAACGGTGTCAGGGCATCTATGACTCCCAAAGAATACGATTTGCTTTTCTATCTTGTACGCAACAAGAATATTGCCCTTACACGTGACAAGCTCCTTGAAGAAGTATGGGGCTATGACTTTTTCGGCGATGACCGCACTGTTGATACACATATTAAAATGCTCCGCAACAGTCTCGGAGAATACCGCAAATTTATCGTTACTTTGAGAGGAATGGGATATAAATTTGAAGCGAATTAATATTCTCTTTTCAGATATAAGAAAAAAATTCGGAAGAATACCTTTAAGATTAAAAATATGGATATATTTTGTAATATATACTATAATAGTTTTCGTTCTGCTATGGTTTTTTCAGATTATATTTCTTGAAAATTTCTATGAGAATATGAAAATCAGAGATGTTATCACTGAAGGGGAATTTCTTGCCGAAAGCTGTCTGAATGACAGCATAGACGATTCGACATATGAAAAACTTCTGAATCAAAGCTCAATGAAAAATGATATGTGCATAGAAATTATTGACAAGTACGGACGTTCTCTCCATTCGGAGAAAGCTTTCGGCGACTGCCTTATTCACAGCAAGGACGGCACTCTTTCAACAATGCTTTCAAAACTCAAAAAAAGCAAGGAAGGCGAAATTCTCTATATGGGAAAAAGTCCCCGAAGCAGTCAGAAAAGCTTTATATACGGAAAAATCCTTTCAGACGGTGAAAATATTTACGGGTATCTTTTTCTTAATACTCCCATAGAGCCGGTATCTTCAACGGTATCTATTATAAAGCGTCAGCTTATGATTATAACGTTTATACTTATAGCGATTGCTTTTGCAATATCAATTTATGTATCTGAAAATATAGCATCTCCGATAGTCAAAATTACAAAATCAGCCAAAAAACTCGCTAACGGAAAGTATGATGTTAAATTTGAGGGAAATGGTTATCTGGAATCGCAGGAGCTTGCCGATACTCTTACATATGCCGGTCAGCAGATTTCAAAAGTCGATACACTTCAGCGTGACCTTATTGCAAATGTTTCCCACGACCTACGCACACCCCTTACAATGCTTAAGGCTTATGCGGAAATGATTCGTGACCTTTCGGGCGACAATCCTAAAAAGCGTAAGGAACACCTTGAAATAATTATAGATGAAACTGACCGCCTGACTATGCTCGTCAATGATATGCTTGACCTTTCAAAGCTTGAAAGCGGTAAGCAGACACTGCACTGTACAGAATTCGGCATAAGCGAGAAAATGCACGGAATTATTGACCGTTTCAAGGGTGTATCCGAAAAAATGGGCTACAATATACATTTTACCCCTGATGAAGAACGCATTGTCTGCTGTGATTCCGTTAAGATTGAACAGGTAATATATAATCTTATAAACAATGCAATAAATTATACCGGTGCTGACAAGCAGGTATATGTAAGGCAGGTAAATCTCGATGACGGTGTAAGAATTGAAGTCCGTGATACAGGCGACGGCATCGAAGAAGATAAAATCAAGCTTATTTTTGATAAATATTACCGCTCCGAAAACCATAAGCGTGAAGTAGTCGGAACAGGTCTCGGACTTTCAATAGTAAAAGCTATTCTGAAACTGCACGGCTATGATTACGGTGTCAACAGCACTATCGGAAAAGGTTCTGTATTCTGGTTTACAATTAAAAATCTTCCTAAGGGCGAATGAAACATTCGCCCTTTTTTGGAAGTAAAAATAAAGACTGATTCGTATACATAGTGAAAGGGTAAGAAAATCCCGGATATAAAATTTATTCTAAGGAGGAGTTACTATGAAAAAACTCAATAAGCTTAT